>NZ_KB290514.1:113894-114229 GCF_000282835.1 Pandoraea sp. B-6
CCCTGCCGTATTTCCGAATTGAACGTTTATCGAATCCAGGATCCAGAAATGGCCATTGTTGAAATCAAAGTCCCCCAATTCTCCGAGTCGGTTTCTGAAGGCACGCTGCTCGACTGGAAGAAGAAAGTCGGCGAAGCCATCGCCCAAGATGAAACCGTGATCGAAGTCGAAACCGACAAGGTCGTGCTGGAAGTGCCGGCGCCCGCCGCCGGCGTGCTCGTCGAAGTGACCGCCGCCGCTGGCGACACCGTGACGTCCGAGCAAATCATCGCGAAGATCGACACGGACGCCAAGGCGGGCGCCGCCGCACCGGTCGCTGCCAAGCCGGCAGAAGC
>NZ_KB290515.1:0-3134 GCF_000282835.1 Pandoraea sp. B-6
GCCGGGGCGGGGGGCGTGACCGGGGCGCTTTGGGGGGCTGGCGCGTTGGCGGTCCCGGCGTCGCTGGTGAGCGACGCGATCACGCTTCGCCAGGCGTCCACGTCGAGCGTATCGAACTGGGCGGCCGCCTGAACCCCCTCGCGCGGGGCGGGCACGGGCTGGTTGATGCCGATGCCGCCACGCAGCACCTCGACGCGCGCGGGGTTTCCGGCACTCCCGCCGCTACGCTCTTGAACGTAATTGCCTTGAACGCTGCCGACGGCGAAGTCGAGTGTATCGATGCGACGGCCGCCCGGACTCGGCTGGGGACGCAGCGTGAAGCGTGCGGGCAACGAGGTCTCCGCACGCTTGCCGAGCGGGGCGGGTAGGTTGACGGCCAGGCCGACGAGTGTGGATTGGACCGCCACTTCGGTCATGCCTTGGCGCACCGTGACCGTTGCCGAATAGGGCGTGCCGCCCGTCATGCGCTTGGCCAGTTGCGCCAGCGAGGCGCTTTCCTGATTGTCGCGCAGGCCTTGCGCGCTCAACGTGCCGCCAATGTTCAGCGCGATGGTGCCGTCGCTGCGACTGCCGCCGGACGCGCGCACGTCGCCGCCGAGGAACGTGCCGCGCAGATTGTCGAGCGAAATACCGCGCTCGGTGAACGCGAGTTCCCCGTCCACGGCGCCGAAGGTCGGCAGGCCGTTCAGCAGTGTGATGTCGTTGCGCAGGAAGCGCGCGCGGCCCGTGACCTTGGACCGATCGGTGTGATCGAGCGGCATCGACAACTGCATCGCGAGCTGTGTGGTGCCGCTCGCGCGTGTTTCGTCGGTAAAGTCGCCGATCCAGTGCCCCACCGGGCTGCCGTTCAGGTATTTCACGAAGTCGGCCGCTGGGCCGCGCGCGTCGCCCTTGAGGGTGAGCACGGAATCGTCCTGTCCGATGTCGTTGATGTCGCCCACCACCTGGGTGAGCGTGACGCCGAAGACTGTGCCGCTGTCGATGGCGATATGCAACTTGTCGGCGTCGAAGCGCAGATTGCCGCGCACCTTGTCAAAGGCCGGCCAGACTTCCGTGTGGCCGGGGCGCACCGGCGACGGGTTGAAGGTGACGTCGACCAGCGGAATGTCGATGCGGAACTTGCCGCCGCCCTTGCCGTACGGGAAGTTGTCGAGATCGCCCTGTACCGCGAAGGGCGCGTTCTGCACCGTGCCCGCGAGCAGCGCGCGTTGCAGATAATCCCGCACGCTCGCGCCGATGTCGGTCGGCAGATAGCGCGGCACCGCGCTGGCGCTCGCGCGCACAATGTTGCCCTTCAGGTCGACGATGCCATTGCCCTTGCCGCCATTGCGCCACGTGCCGGTTACATCGCCCGCCAATTCGGCGTTCTGCAGGTGCAGG
Source organism: Pandoraea sp. B-6 (assembly GCF_000282835.1). Taxonomy (NCBI): domain Bacteria; kingdom Pseudomonadati; phylum Pseudomonadota; class Betaproteobacteria; order Burkholderiales; family Burkholderiaceae; genus Pandoraea; species Pandoraea sp. B-6. The sequence goes on from NZ_KB290515.1 coordinate 1,381, forward strand.
GCGTCCACGCGCACCGCTACGTCCGCCGGGGCGTCGCGTTGCGTCGCCGAGTGCGAGACGCGCCACGACGTGCGCGCGGTAAGCGTATCGAGATCGATGCGCGGCTGGTCGAAGCGGCCGGGAAAGTCGAGCGTGGCGTGCTTCGCGTTGAGGGTCAGGCTGCCGCGCGACTGATCGGCGTCGATGTGCCCGCTCAGATTGGCGAAGCCCGGGCGTCCCGCATTGGGCGACCCCGGATTCGCCGGCGGATGCTCACTCGGTGCGCTGTCGACACCGAGATCTTCAAAGTCGGCGACCACCCGATAGCGTTCGCGTTCGGGCGGCAGTTGCCGGATTCCCGGCAGGTCGCGCCAGTTGCCGGGGCCGTGCGGCTTGGGGGCCTGGTAGCTGATGTCGAAATTGGCCAGTCTGCCGCGCGGCCGAAAACTCGCGAGCGCGTCGCGTGTTTGCGGGGCGAGCGGCAGCGACGGCACGAGCGCCATCGCGGCGCCGATGTCGAAGCGCGGGCCCGCAAAGGTGGCGTGCAGTCCGTGCTCGTTCGTGCCCGGCGCGTAGGTGCCGCGCAGATCAGGCACGTCGAGCGTCGGCCGGCCTGCGGCTTGCAATGTCAGATCGCGGGCGCGCAATTGCCAGCCGGCGTCGGCGTGGGGCGTTACGCGGGTCACGTCGATCCGGCCCTGCGTGGCGTCGAAGGTGAGCGGCGGCAAATCGTCGGCCAATTGCACCGACGTATTCGCTCCCGCGGCGCGCAGCGTCGCCCTCGTGATCGCCCCATCGTCGAAGTCGACCCACGCCCGCGCGGCAACGCGACCGCGCGTGTCCTTGCCCGGCAAGTCGACGTAGCGGGCCAGTTCAGTCAGGTCGAGCGTGCCGACTTCGCCGTAGAGCTGACCGCGCCACCGTTTGACTTCGCCGGGGCGAGCAAACAGCGGATTCGTGAATCGCGCCCGGATGTCGAGCGGTGCCACGATGCCCGTCGGCGGCGTCGCCTGCATGCCGAAGCGATGGTCGAAGCCTCGATTGCGCAGCATGGCGTTGACCTGGGTGACGACGACGTCGGGCGCGTTGCGCGTGGCATCGCGCCAGCGCAAGGTGCCGTTGCGGATCACGACGCGCGACTGACGCATGAGCCAGTCGGCGGCGGTCGAGTCGGTCGCGGCGCCGCCGCCCGTCACCGGCATGCCCGCGACGAGAATCGAGCCGTCGGTGAGGCGTTCGATGGTGAGATCGGGTTCGGACAACGTGAGGTTCGACAGGCGCACGTCGAGGTGAATCAGGCTGGTCCACGAGAGCACCGCATCGAGGCGGTGGAGCGTCAGGCTGGGCTCGGCGGGCGGTGGCGCCCCGGGCGGCGTGTCCGGCGAGGGGCGTGCCGCGCGCGTCGCGGGTGTCGTTCGAGCGCTGAGCGAGGGTGCGCGCGCGGCGGGGGGGCGGCGCGTGATGCGAACGTCTTCGAGCGTCAGGTAAGGGTGCCAGCCGTGCCAGACGGCGTCGATGCGGCCGATGGTGACGGGCAGGCCGATGGCACGCGAGGCAGCCGCTTCGATCTGCGCTCGGTAGTCCGACACGCGCGGCAGGATGACGTACCGGGTTGTGAGGACGACGGCGCCAAGTCCGAAATAGGCGATGACGACGAGCGCCAGCAGCCATTCCAGGCCCAGTCGCAAGCCACGCGGCAGTGACGAGAACCAGGACCGGTTGCCGGTGGACGAGGCGGGCGGCTTACGGTCGGTCATGCTGCGCGTCTACGAGGG
>NZ_KB290515.1:3194-11653 GCF_000282835.1 Pandoraea sp. B-6
GTAGGAGAAACAGACGTGTGATCCGGCGTTTCATCGCGCACGGGTAAGCCTTCGAAAGTCTCTTCAATCTCATTGATGACCGGAACCCCGCCAGTGAGTTCACCCGAAAACCCCATCGATATCCCGTCCTACTCGCGCTACGCGGCGCGCATGCTGGCGAGCCGTCCCGCGCTTGTCGAGGCATTGCCCGCCTTGGCCGAGCACCCTGTGGACGCGCGTTGGCTCGCCCGTCGCTTCGAAGCCATCACCGGCACGCAGCTATCGCCGCCCGAGCAACCCACGGGGGTCGCGGGCGTCGACGAGGCGGGCCTCGCCCGCGCGCTGCGCGTGCTGCGCGTGGAAGCCTTGTGCGCCGTCATGCAGCGCGACCTGGACGGTCGCGCCGAGTTGGCCGAGGTTACCGAAGCCATGACAGCCCTCGCCGAGTTCGCCATCCAGGCGGGCATCACGGTCCTCTCGAGCGAGCTCGAAGCCATCCACGGCGTGCCGCGCAATGCGGAAGGGCAGCGACAGACGCTCGCGGTGGTCGGCATGGGCAAGCTTGGCGGACGCGAATTGAACGTCTCGTCGGACATCGACCTGATCTTCGTCTATGAAGACGACGGCGATACGTCGGCGCCCGACGACGCCGACCCGGCGGCGGCGAGCCGCTTGCGCTCGCTCTCGAACCACGAATTCTTCACCAAGCTCGGTCGCAAGCTGATCGGCATGATTTCCGAACTCACGCCGGACGGCTATGTGTTCCGCGTGGACATGCGCCTGCGTCCCAATGGCGATTCCGGGCCGCTGGTGTGCAGCCTGCCGATGCTCGAAGAGTATTTCTACGTGCAGGGGCGCGAGTGGGAGCGCTACGCATGGATCAAGGGGCGGCTGGTGTCGGAGGTGGCGAGCGAACCCGGCAAGCGCACCGAGCGGCTGCTCGCGGCGCTGGTCCAGCCGTTCGTGTTCCGCCGTTACCTGGATTACGGGGTGATCGGCGCGATTCGCGCGCTGCACGAGCAGATTCGTCACGAGGCGGAGCGCCGCGCGCGCGCCAAGCCGGCACGCATCAACGACATCAAGCTCGGGCGCGGCGGCATTCGCGAAGTGGAGTTCTCCGCACAAGTGTTCCAACTGATTCGGGGCGGGCAAGAGCCGGAACTGCGCGTGCGGCCGACGCTCGCCGTGCTGGGCGTGGCGGCGCGACGCGGCTGGCTCGCCCAGAATGTGGCTGACGAACTCGCGAACGCCTACGTCTTCCTGCGTAAGCTCGAACACCGTATTCAGTATCTGGACGATGCGCAGACGCACATCCTCCCGGCCTCCGGCGACGATCGTCTCGCGGTGGCGCGCGCCATGGGCTTCCCCGACGAGGCGAGCTTCATGACGGTGCTCGACGAGCATCGCGAGTTCGTCGCCGCGCAGTTCGACGAGATCTTCGCGGACAAGGCCGGCGGCAGCGGGCGCAAGGCGGCGGCGTCGGGGGCGGGCGAATGCGAATGCCCGCCGGAATTGTGGAGCGAATGTCTGGCCGACGAGACACAGACGGGCGATCTCGGCCATCAGCTCTCGCGCCTGGGCTTTACCGACGCCGACGGTGCCCTCGACCGGCTACGCGCCGTCTGGACGTCGTCGCGCTACAAGGCGCTGGGCGAAACCAGCCGGCGCCGCTTCGATCAACTGGTGCAGCGCGCCGTGCAAGGCGCGGCGGGCACGGGCGAGGCCGACGCCGTGCTCGCGCGCATGCTCGACCTGCTTTCGGCCATCAGCCGTCGCAGTTCGTATCTGGCGCTGCTCACTGAGTATCCGCGCGCGCTGGAGCGCGTCGTCAAGGTGCTGGCCGGCTCGCGTTGGGCGGCAGGCTACCTGATCCGTCACCCGCAATTGCTCGACGAGCTGCTCGACGACGAAGCGCTCGCCGCGCCGTTCGACTGGGCGTCTTTCAAAACACAGTTGCTGTTGAGCCTGAATGCGTCGGGCGCGGCCGGCAACGTCGAAGTGCAGATGGACATTCTGCGGCGCGCGCATCACGCCGAGGTGTTCCGCATCCTGCTGCTCGATTTGCAGGGCGCGTTGTCGGTCGAGGCGATCGGCGACCGGCTCTCGGAACTGGCGGACATCATCGTCGATGTGACGATCTCGACCGTCTGGCCGCACGTGGCCACGCGCCACCGCGAGGTGCCGCGTTTCTCGGTCATCGCGTATGGCAAGCTCGGCGGCAAGGAGCTGGGCTATGTGTCCGACCTCGACCTGATCTTCCTTTACGACGACGATGACGACCGCGCGCCGGACGCGTATGCCGCACTCGCTCGCCGCTTCGTGACCTGGCTCACCACGCACACCGGCGCGGGCACGCTCTTCGACGTCGATCTGCGGCTGCGGCCGAACGGCTTGTCGGGCTTGTTGGTGACGAGCGTCGAGAGCTTCCGCCAGTACCAGTTCCGCGAGGGCAATGCGAACACCGCGTGGGTCTGGGAGCATCAGGCGCTCACGCGGGCTCGCTTCTGTGCCGGGGACGAGACGATTGGCGCGACGTTCGAGAAGATCCGCGCGCAGGTGCTCGCGACGCCCCGCGAGGCGCTACCGCTTGCCCAGGAAATTGTGTCGATGCGGCGCAAGGTGTTGGAGGGGCATCCGAACCCGACCTCGCTGTTCGATCTGAAGCACGATCGCGGGGGCATGGTGGATATCGAGTTCACCGTGCAGTACCTGGTACTGCTGCATTCGGGGGCACATCCGTCGCTGCTCCGCAATGCCGGCAACATCGCGCTGTTGCGCGAAGCGGCGCAACTCGGGCTGATCGACGCGACGCTTGCGGACGGTGCAGCCGCTGCTTATCGGATCTATCGCAAACGCCAGCACAAGTTGCGGCTCGATGGGGTGGAAGCGGCCCGCGTGCCGGCCAGTGATGTGGCAGCCGAACGCGACGCGGTCATGGCGCTGTGGGATTCGGTGTTCGCGAGCGCCGGGCCGGTTTGACGACGCTCACGGGCGGACGATGCATCGCCGCCCGTGATTGCCCTGCGAGCGATCGGCGCGCGGTGGGGGCAACGTGCGCGCTCAGAGCGCGAGCATCTCCCGCGCGTGTTTGCGCGTGGTGGCGGTGATCTCGACGCCGCCGAGCATTCGCGCGATCTCCTCGACGCGCTCCGTGCGACCGAGCGGCTCGATTTCACTCATCGTCGAATCGCCGTCGCTGCGTTTTTTCACGCGCAGATGCTGGTGGCCGAGCGCGGCGACCTGAGGCAGGTGGGTGACGCACAACACTTGCCGCCCCTGACCGAGTTCCCGCAGCAAACGGCCGACCACTTCGGCCACGGCGCCGCCGATGCCCGAATCGACTTCGTCGAAAATCAGGGTCGGCGTGAGGCTCACGCTGCTGGCGATCACCTGCAACGCCAGGCTGATGCGCGCCAACTCACCGCCCGACGCCACCTTGGCCAGCGGCCGCGTGGGCACGCCGGGGTGACCGGCGACGAGAAACTCGACCGTCTCCAGACCGAACGACTGCGGCTCCGGCGTGGGACTCAGGGCGACCTCGAAGCGTCCGCCCGGCATCGAGAGGTCCTGCATGGCGCGCGTGACTTCCCGCGAGAGCGACGCCGCGGCCGCCGCGCGTGCCTTCGACAAGGTGACCGCCAGTGTCAGATAGCTTGCGTGCGCGGCGTCGGCGGCCGCCTGCATGGCGGCCGTGTCCTGCGACGCGGTCAGCTCTTCCAACTGGGCACGGCGTTCGGCTTGCTCGGCGGGCAGTTGCTCGGGCGTAACCCGGAACTTGCGGGCCGCCGAGTGCAGCGCCTCGAGCCGCTGCTCGACCACGGCCAGACGTTCCGGATCGAGATCGATGCGTTGTGCATAATGCGTGAGCGAGTGCACGGCTTCGCGAAGTTGGATCTCGGCCGGCTCCAGCGCGGCCAGTGCGTCGGCCAGCCCGGCATCGATCTCGGCCAGTTCGCGGATCTGGTGCACTACGTGACCGAGCGACGGGACGAGCGCACCATCCGCTTCCGCGAGCACGTCAAGCGCGCCTTGCACGCCGTTGATGAGGCTGGCGGCGTGCGACAGGCGGCGATGCTCGGCGCTCACGTCGTCCCATTCCCCTTCCTGCGGATTCAGCTTGTCGAGTTCGGATGTCTGCCATTCGAGACGCTCGCGCTCGAGCTGTAGCTCGCGGTCGCGCCCGTGCGCTTCCTCGCAACGTTTGACGAGACGCCGCCATTCCTTGTGCGCCGCCGCCGTGTCCGCCGCGAGCGCGGTGGCGCCCGCATGGGCGTCGAGCAGGCGGCGCTGTGCGTCGGCGCGCAGCAACTGCTGATGGGCGTGCTGCCCGTGAATGTCGACGAGCATCTCGCCGAGTTCGCGCAGTTGGGCGAGGGTGGCGGGCGTGCCGTTGACGAAGGCGCGCGAGCGTCCGCCCGAGTCGAGCACGCGGCGCAGCAGCACGCCGCCGTGTTCTTCGAGCGTGAGCGCCTGCGCCTGCAGCCAGGCTTCGAGATCGGGGCGGGCCTCGGCGTCGGCGGCGAACTCAGCGGTAATGTCGGCGCGCGTTTGTCCGGCGCGCACCATACTGGTGTCGCCGCGCTCGCCCATGGCCAGCGCCAGCGCGTCGATCAGAATCGATTTACCCGCGCCGGTCTCCCCCGAGAACACGGTGAAGCCGGCGGAGAATTCCAGGTCGAGACGATCGACGATCACGAAATCGCGAATCGAGAGACTGCGTAGCATGGGCGGTCGGGGAGGGCGTGAAGTCAGGTCTGCGACGGATCTTCGTCGGAGATATGCTCGTTCCAGTGCAGCTTGCGGCGCAGCGTCGCGTAATAGTTGTAGCCGACCGGGTGCAGGAACGTCACCTGATGTTCGGAGCGGCCCAGCAGAATCCGGTCGCCCTGACGCAGCTCGGCAAACGACTGCATGTCGAAGTTGGCGCCGACCTCGCGCCCGCCGGTGATCGTGATGACGATATCGCTCGAATCCGGCAGCACGATCGGGCGGTTCGACAGCGCGTGCGGGGCGATCGGCACGAGCACCACGCCGCCAAGTCGCGGATGCAGGATCGGGCCGGTGGCCGAGAGCGCATAGGCGGTCGAGCCCGTGGGCGTGGCGACGATCAGGCCGTCCGAGCGCTGCTTGTACATGAAGCGGCCGTCGACGTCGACACGCAGCTCGACCATGCCCGAGATGCCCGAGCGGTTCACCACCACGTCGTTGAACGCGAGCGTCTCGAACAGCGTCTGGCCTTCGCGCTCGATACGCGCGGCCAACAGGGTGCGCTGCTCGGCTTCGAAATGCCCTTCGAGCATGGCCGGCACGACCTGACGCATCTCGTCGAGCGGAATGTCGGTGATGAAACCGACGCGTCCGTGGTTCACGCCGATGAGCGGCACCTTCGAGGCGGCCAGCTGACGGCCCACGCCGAGCATCGTTCCGTCACCGCCGATGACCACCGCCACATCGGCCTGCGTACCGATTTCCTGAATGTCGAGGGGACGGTAGGGGGCGGCGGCCGCGCCGATGTTGTGCGCCGTATCACGCTCGAAGATGACGTGATGTCCTCGCTGGGCGATGCATGCCGCCAGCGTGAGCAACGGTTCGGCAACGCCGTCGGCATGGTATTTCCCGACGAGCGCCACGGTCTTGAAAGGGCTCCCTGTTTTCATGCCGCCATTACACCATAAGTCGATGACAGCAACCATCGGCACGCGCGGCCTTGCCGGCCCCTCGGGGTTTGCCGCACGCCGTGCTTGTACATTTCGCGTTACAATTTTCGCCATGCTAGATCAACGTGCGCAAACGCTACTCAAAACCCTGATCGAACGGTACATCGCCGATGGCCAGCCGGTGGGGTCGCGCACGCTATCGCGATACTCCGGGCTCGATCTGTCGCCGGCGACCATCCGCAATGCGATGGCCGACCTCGAGGCGCTCGGCTTCGTGGCCAGCCCGCATACGTCGGCCGGTCGTGTTCCGACGCCGCGCGCCTACCGGCTGTTCGTCGACACCATGCTGACGGTAAGCCCGCTCGGCGATGCCGTGCATCAGCTGGCGTCGCAGGTGCAGACCCGGTTGCAGCCGGCCGGGCCGCAGCAACTGGTCGCCTCGGCAGCGGAAGTGCTCTCGAATCTCTCGCAGTTCGCGGGTGTGGTGCTGACACCGCGCCGCAGCCAGATCTTTCGGCAGATCGAATTCCTGCGACTGTCCGAAAAGCGCGTGTTGCTTATCATCGTCACCCCCGACGGCGACGTGCAGAACCGCATCATCCTGACGGAAAAGGATCACTCCCCGGCGCAACTGGTCGAGGCGGCAAACTACCTGAACGCCCATTTCGGCGGCCAAAGTTTCGATGAGGTGCGCGCCAGCTTGCGCGGCGAACTCGACGCCCTGCGCTCCGACATGAGTGCCTTGATGCAGGCGGCCGTTCAGGCGGGCAGCGACGCCATGGCCGATACCTCGCGCGAGAGCTTGCTGATCTCGGGCGAGCGCAATCTGCTGGGCGTGGAGGATCTATCGTCGAACATGGCGCGACTCCGCAAGCTGTTCGACGTGTTCGAGTCCAAGACCGGCCTGCTGCAGCTGCTCGACGTGTCGAGCCGGGCGCAGGGTGTTCAGATTTTCATCGGCGGCGAGTCGAGCCTCGTCCCGATCGAAGAAATGACGGTCATCACGGCACCGTACGAAGTCGATGGCGAAGTGGTCGGCACGTTGGGCGTGATCGGCCCGACGCGCATGGCCTACGAGCGCGTGATTCCGATCGTCGACATCACGGCCAAGCTGCTTTCCAGCGCGCTCAGCCAGCATTAGGCGGCGGGGGCGGCGTGACGCCCCAGCCTGCGCGTCGTCAGGCGTAACGTCTCGCGTATTGTCCCGGGGCCCCGCGCCTCATCTCGTTACACCCCCGTAGCATTCCTTTACACGCTGTCACACACGGCCGTCTTACGCTTGAAGCGTCACTTGTGGCGAAGCCGTCGTCATGGCGTTCGCCGAAGGATTCGGACAGAGCAACAAGGTGGTGCGGCCGAGACAACGCTTGGCGCGTACACCGGACAGTGCCCGGAGTGTCTATGAAATCCCTGATTTCCTGGCGGACAGTGGTTCGCTGTCTTGGCGTCGGGCTCGTGCTCGGCGCCCTTGGCGCGGCGGGACTTCCCGCGCTGGCGCAGGCACAGAGCGCCGATCCCCCGGGGCGTGTGGCGCGGCTGAATGCATTCGACGGCACCGTCACGTACGCCCCCGCAGGTACCAGCGACTGGCGCTATGCCGATCGCAACCGGCCGCTCACCACGGGCGATGCCGTCTGGGTCGAGCGCAACAGCCGCGCCGAGATGCATGTGGGCGGCACGGCGGTTCGCATGGGGGCGTCCACGAGCGTCGTTCTCTCGGCCGTGACCGACCAGAATGTGCAACTGAACGTAACGCAGGGCACGGTCGGCCTGCATTTGAGGGCTTTCGATCCGAACCAGCCTTACGAGATCGACACGCCCAACCTGGCGTTCGTCCCGCAACAGGCCGGGGAGTATCGTCTGGATGTCGATCCGGGCGGGGTGACGACCGTGAGCGTCTGGCGCGGGGCGGCGACCGTCTACGGTCAAGGCGCGTCGGTACCGTTGCAATCGGGCCAACGGGTGGCCTTCGTGGGTCAGAATCTCACGCAGCAGTCGGCCGGGCCACTCGTGGCCGATGGGTTCGACCAATGGGTGCGCCAGCGCGACGCGCGCGAGGAGGGCTCGATCTCCGCGCGCTATGTGTCGCGCGACATGACCGGCTTCGAAAGTCTGGACGACTACGGCGCTTGGCAAGAGACCCCTGGCTACGGCGCCGTTTGGGTGCCGTCGGACGTGCCGACGGGCTGGGCGCCGTATCGCACGGGCCATTGGGCCTGGGTCGACCCGTGGGGATGGACCTGGGTCGACGATGCGCCGTGGGGCTTCGCGCCCTATCACTACGGACGGTGGGCCTATGTCGACGCCCGCTGGTGCTGGGTGCCGGGGCCGGTCGCGGTGCGGCCGGTGTATGCCCCGGCGCTGGTCGGCTGGGTGAGCGGCAACAGCGGCGGGAACGCATGGGGGATTACGTTTGCGGCAGGGGGCGCGGGACTGGCGTGGTTTGCGTTGGGTCCGCACGACGCTTACCGCCCGGCGTATCGCGCCAGCCCGTCGTATGTCACCAATATCAATCGATCGACGGTGATCCAGACGACCAACGTCACGAATATCAACGTCAACAATGTGTATGTGAACCGTAATGTGCGCGGCGCCGTCTCGACGATGCCGGCACAGGCTTTCGTGCAGGGCCGGCGGGTCGGCGCGCCGGTGGCATTGGCCGCCCCGCGCGCCGGACAGACTTGGCGCGTTGGGAATACACCTGGCGTCGCACCGGTGCAGCAGAGCGTGTTCGGCAATAGTCGCCCGGCGCCGGTCACGCCGCCGGCCGGCGTGTTCAACCGGCAGGTGCTGGCCACGCGTGCGCCGGTCGGTCGCGCGATG
>NZ_KB290516.1:0-18080 GCF_000282835.1 Pandoraea sp. B-6
GGCGGCAGTGCCGGCGCCAGCAGCGGCGGAGGCGTGGGGGCTTCCGGACCGGGCGGTCGTGGCATCGGTGGCGCGGCCGGCGGAAACGGGCTTGCCGCGTTCGGCGGCCCCAGCGGTTTTGGCGGTGGCGGTGGATGTTCGATGAACGGCTTGAATGGTGAGGAGACGTGCCCCTGAGTCAGTCCCGCGTGGGCCGTCCGCGTTCGGCACAACGCGGGCGGGCGCTTGCCTGCGGCATTTGCCGATGCCTGCCAACGCGCTTTGCAGGTTTATCGTCGGTTCCTGATGCGACCGGCTGACGGCCTCGCCGTCAGCCGTGCCACCCCCCCGGCCCGTGATCAGGCAGTTCTCCCGGCGACACGCCCCTTCGGATGACCGAAGGGGCGTTTTTTTATGCGACCGATGAATCGACGCGCGGAGGATATCGAAATGCCGATTGTGTATTTCGCGTAAACCCGTATCTATGGCAGCATCCTGGGTCTGGGCCGTGCAAGGGCGTTGCCGTCCCTTGTGCGACCGTTGTGGACCCATCAAGTCCGCCCCATCGAACGGGCGCTCAACAGGCGCCAAATGAGCAATAGGAGAAATCGCACATGCTGTCCCGTCAACTGATTCACGCGTTCCTCGGCGCCACGTTTGCGCTGGCCTCTCTCGGTGCCACGGCCCAGACGGCCGCCAAACCCCTGAAGGTCGGCACCATGGCCGGCTCGGATGCGCAGATCTTCGAAGTCGTCAAGAAGGTCGCCCATCAGCGCGGCCTCGAGATCAAGATCATCGAGTTCAGTGACTACGCACAGCCGAACGCCGCGCTCGACGCCGGCGACCTGGACGCCAACGGCTTCCAGCACAAGCCGTTCCTCGACAGTCAGGTCAAGGATCGCGGCTACAAGATCGTGAGCGCCGGTCTCACGTACGTCTCACCGCTGGGCTACTACTCGAAGAAGTACAAGTCGCTGAAGGATCTGCCGAATGGCGCCAAGGTCGGTATTCAGAACGACCCGTCCAACGGCAACCGTGCGTTGCTCCTGCTGCAGAAGGAAGGCCTGATCAAGCTGCGTGCCGGTGCTGGCGTCAATGGCAAGAACGCGACCCCGCTGGACATCGCCGAGAACCCGAGGAAGCTGAAGATCGTGGAACTGGAAGCGGCGCAACTACCGCGTGCGCTGCCGGATCTGGATGCCGCCTCGATCAACACCAACTTCGCGGCACAAGCCGGTCTCGTGCCGAAGCGCGACGCGATCGCCATCGAAGATCTGAAGGGGCCCTACGCCAACCTGATTGCCGTGCGCGCACAAGACCTGAACAAGCCGTGGGTCAAGCAACTGGTCGACGCCTATCACTCCGACGAAGTGAAGGCATTCATCGAGACGCAGTTCAAGGGCGCGCTGATTCCCACGTGGTAATCGTCGGCGTTCCGTGCGATGCGCATCGCGCGCGTCGTTCGTCGTAGGTCATGGACCGGGGTTTCGACCCCGGTTTTTTTATGTCGTCGCGACGGACATATGGCTACGCAGGCATGACATCGTTTGACTAGAATGGAAAGTGAGATTCGGACCGACGGGAGGTCGCCATGTCCATGCTCAACGTTTCGATGATGCTTGTGGCGCTGCTTGTCGGCTTCGCCATCGGCATGTTCTTCGACCATTTCTGGGTAACGCATCACGACGAGCCGTCCCAGCACAGGCGCCTGGATTGGCACGAGATGTGGGACCGCATCCGTCACCAGCACTGACGAGCGGGCCGTACCTGAAGCGCAAGCCTCAGCCGTCGACAGTGTCGCGCAGTTTGCGCCAGAGCGTGGAGCGGCTGATGCCGAGTGCCTCGCAAGCGGCGCCGCGGTCGCCACCGCACGCCGCCAACGTGGCGTGAATGCGGGCAAGGTCTTCGGCTGCGCGACGGGCACGACCTGTCAGCGGCGCTGACGCTGAGTGTGATGTTTCGACGCCGGGGACGCGGGCGCGATGGGTGTCGTGCGCGTCAAATTCGCGTCCGTTGGTCGTGTTGATGACATCGGGCGGCATCGGTGTGCCCAGTTCATCGGTCATCGCGCCCAACTCCGGGGCAATCTCGATCAACCTTGCACGGCTGATCTCGTGCGCGTCGACGACATCCGCGCATACGACGGCAATGCGTTCCAGAAGGTTTTCCAGTTCGCGGACATTGCCCGGCCAGCGATAGGTCGCGAGCAGCGGCATGAGCGACGCCTGCAGCGCCTCGACGCTCATGCGCGCTCCCGCGCGGGCGAGTGCGCGTTCGAGAAAGAGGGGGGTCAGGCGCGGCAAGTCCTCCATGCGTTCGCGCAGTGCCGGCAGCACCATGCGCAGGATGTTGAGCCGGTAGTACAAGTCTTCACGGAACCCCCCCGCGGCCACCCGCTGGCGAAGGTCGCGGTGAGTGGCCGCAATCACGCGCACGTCGCAGGGCACGGGCTCGGTCGCGCCAAGTCGCAGCACCTCGCGCTCCTGCAGCACCCGCAACAGACGCGTTTGCAGCGGCATTGGCATTTCACCGATTTCGTCGAGAAAAATGGTGCCGTTGTGCGCCGTCTCGAACAACCCCGCCTTGCCGCCGCGCCGTGCGCCCGAGAAGGCGCCGTCCTCATAGCCGAACAGTTCGCTCTCGAGCAGCGTTTCCGGAAACGCCGCGCAGTTGATGGCGACGAACGGATAGTCGCGCCGTCGACTGGCATTGTGAATGCCTTGTGCGAGCAGCTCCTTGCCGGTGCCGCTCTCGCCGTGGACGAGTACGGTCGAGTCGGTCTGGGCGTAGCGGCGTGCCAATGCACGCACCTGCGACATCGCGTCGGAATCGCCGATCAGATCGTCGAGGCGATAGCGCGCCACGAGATGGCGTGGGCGATGGCGCGAGCGTAGCGAGCGATCCACGCGCGCAAACGACTGCGAGTCCTGGCACGTCAGCAGCGCGCCCGTGAGCGTGCCCTGATCGAGCAAGGGAATGCGATTGATGACCCACGTCTTGCCGGCCATCGAGACAATGGCCTCGAGTTCGGCGCTCGCGCTCTCCAGCGTGCGCGCGATGTCGAGCGCCGGGGCGATGGCATCGAGCGGACGGCCGACCGCATCGGTAACGCTCACGCCGAGCATGCCCGCCATCGGGACGTTGATCGCTTCGATGCGCCCGTTCAGATCGACGGCAGCGACCCCTTCGTGCAAGTGTCGCAGCACGGTATCGAGCCGCTCGCGGCGTTGCGCTTCGATGCGTCCGAAGCGCGCGACTTCGAGTGCCGTGTCGAACGCGGCGCGCACCGAATCCTGCGAATAGAGAAAGACGCCCGCGAGTCCGGCTCGCTCGGCCAGTTCAGTCACCAGCCCGGGGCCGACAATGACCTCGATGCCTTCGTCGCGCAGCCGGTGCACAAGGTCTTCCGCATCGTGGCGGTCGAAATAGGCGTGTTGCGAGATGTCGAGGTGGAACGCGCTCTTGAAGCGCTCAAATTCTGGCGCGGGTCGGGCATACGACACCAGCGCGATACGCGACGCGGGCGAGGGCGCAGGCCGCGCGCGGCGCGCCCGTGCCAGCGCATGCATCACGTCGAAGCCCGTCACTTTCACGAGCACCACGGGCAGGGCAAGGCGCTCGCGCAGGAAGGCACCGTTCGAGCCAGCGGCGACAATGCCGTCAACACTGCCCGCGGGCAGGCGCTCCAAGGCTTCGATGACGGCTTCATAGCCTTTGTCGATGATCTGCACCTCGGCTTGCGCGGCGTAGTCCGGCACGATGTCGCGGTACAACTCGCCGAGCTTGCTGATGCCCACGGCCCAGATCACGGGTTTTCGAACGGCGGTGACCGGTTGCGCAAACCCCGCGCGCGCGGCGCTCGGAGCCGCCGTCGACAGGCGAGGGGGTATCGCGGGGGAGAAATTTGGCATGACCGGACTCATCGATAGGTGCAGGCGGGTGCGCGGCGCGCGGACGCGGGCCACCGCAGGAGACTGACTCGAATCGTAGCATAATGCAACTATACGTTTCATCTTATGTTTCAATATGAAACATGGTGCGACGAATGCCCGGCGCGAAGCGACGCATTCGACTTGACGCGCGCGTCACACCCGAGAAGAATTTCCGCTGCGAAATGAATGTCTTAGCGATGCGACGGTGCAGTTGGCGCGCATCCGGATAGCGGGCTGGCACGGTCATTGCTAACTACCTTGCCATCACTCAACCCATGTGCGATTTGGCAGCTTCCACCGCCGGCCGCACACGACACGATCGAGGCACTCACGTGACGCAAACCCATCGTTCGGCCGGCGCCGCTTTTCGCGAGGCCGTCAAGACCGAGCAACCCTTGCAGGTTGTCGGCGCCATTAACGCGAATCACGCCTTGCTGGCCAAGGCGGCTGGTTTCAAGGCGATCTATCTCTCCGGCGGCGGTGTCGCAGCGGGGTCGCTCGGCCTGCCCGATCTGGGCATCTCCACGCTCGACGACGTGCTCACCGACGTGCGCCGCATCACCGACGTATGCGATCTGCCGTTGCTCGTCGACGTCGATACCGGCTTCGGGCCGTCGGCGTTCAACATCGCGCGCACGGTGCAGTCGCTCATCAAGTTTGGCGCGGGCGCCATGCATATCGAGGATCAGGTCGGCGCGAAGCGTTGCGGCCATCGTCCCGGCAAGGCCATTGTGAGCCAGCAGGAGATGGTCGATCGCATCAAGGCGGCGGTCGACGCCCGCACCGACGAGAACTTCGTCATCATGGCGCGCACCGATGCACTGGCCGTGGAAGGTCTGCAGGGGGCCATCGATCGCGCATGCGCCTGCGTCGAAGCCGGCGCCGACATGATCTTCCCGGAAGCGATGACCGAGTTGCCGATGTACCGCCAGTTCGCCGATGCCGTGAAAGTGCCGGTGCTCGCGAACATCACGGAGTTCGGCGCGACACCGCTGTTCACTGTGGAAGAACTCAAGAGTGCGCAGGTCGGTCTTGTGCTGTACCCGCTCTCGGCCTTCCGCGCCATGAACAAGGCGGCGCAGAACGTCTATCAGACGATTCGCCGCGACGGCACGCAAAAGGCCGTGCTCGACACGATGCAAACCCGCGCCGAACTCTATGAGAGCATCGGCTACCACGCTTACGAACAGAAGCTCGACGCGCTGTTCGCCCAACAGAAATAACTGAATCCCTGATCCTGGAGGAATGAGCATGAGCGAGACGACTGCCACCGGCTTCAAGCCAAAGAAATCCGTCGCCCTGTCGGGGGTGACTGCGGGCAACACCGCGCTGTGTACGGTGGGCCGTTCGGGCAACGATCTGCATTACCGCGGCTACGATATTCTGGATCTGGCCCAGACCTCGGAGTTCGAGGAAATCGCGTACCTGCTCGTCTATGGCAAGCTGCCGAGCGTGGCGGAGCTGCGCGGCTACAAGGCCAAGCTCAAGGCGCTGCGCGGCCTGCCGGCCGCCGTCAAGGACGCGCTCGAGACCGTACCGGCCGCCGCCCACCCGATGGACGTGATGCGCACGGGCGTCTCGGTGCTGGGCACCGTGTTGCCGGAGAAGGACGATCACAATGTGCCGGGCGCGCGCGACATCGCCGACCGTCTGATGGCCAGCTTCGGCTCGATGCTGCTGTACTGGTACCACTTCAGCCACAACGGCGTGCGCATCGATGTGGAGACCGACGACGACAGTATCGGCGGCCACTTCCTGCACCTGCTGCACGGCGAAAAGCCGTCGGACTTGTGGGTGCGCGCCATGCACACGTCGCTGATCCTTTACGCGGAGCATGAATTCAACGCGTCCACGTTCACCGCGCGCGTGATCGCGGGCACGGGCTCGGACATGCACTCCGCCATCACCGGCGCCATTGGCGCCTTGCGCGGCCCGAAGCACGGCGGCGCGAACGAAGTGGCGTTCGAGATCCAGAAGCGCTATGACTCGCCCGACGACGCCGAGGCCGATATCCGCCGCCGCGTCGAGAACAAGGAAGTGATCATCGGCTTCGGTCACCCGGTCTACACCGTGAGCGATCCGCGCAACAAGGTCATCAAGGAAGTCGCGCACGAATTGTCGAAGGATCAGCAGAATACGAAGATGTACGACATTGCCGAGCGTCTGGAATCGGTGATGTGGGACGTCAAGAAGATGTTCCCGAACCTGGACTGGTTCAGCGCTGTGAGCTACCACATGATGGGCGTGCCCACCGCGATGTTCACGCCGCTGTTCGTGATTGCGCGCACGTCGGGCTGGAGCGCCCACGTCATCGAGCAGCGCATCGACAACAAGATCATTCGTCCGAGCGCCAATTACACCGGTCCGGAAGATCAGCAGTTCGTGCCGATCGACAAGCGCTGAGTCTGCCTGCGTCGGGCCTTCCTTGCCCGGAAGGCCCCGGGGCGGCGGTCGCTTCGCCGCTGTCCCGCGCAGGCGTCCGGCACGCAGGCGCATCGTCTGCTTACGGGTTACGCTGCCATCCACCGGGCCGATACTTTCCTCACATGATGAATTCCGAATACCGTAAATCCCTGCCCGGGACGTCGCTCGATTACTTCGACGCCCGCGCCGCTGTCGAGGCCATTGCGCCGGGCGCCTACGACACGCTGCCCTACACGTCGCGCGTGCTGGCCGAGAACCTCGTGCGCCGCTGCGATCCGGCGGCACTGACCGACGCCCTCAAGCAACTGATCGAGCGACGCCGCGATCTCGATTTCCCCTGGTTTCCTGCTCGCGTGGTGTGTCACGACATTCTCGGCCAGACCGCGCTGGTCGATCTCGCCGGGCTGCGCGACGCCATCGCGGCGCAAGGCGGCGATCCCGCGCTCGTCAATCCGGTCGTGCCGACGCAACTCGTCGTCGATCACTCGCTCGCCGTCGAGTGCGGCGGCTTCGATCCCAACGCGTTCGCCAAGAACCGCGCCATCGAAGATCGTCGCAATGAAGATCGTTTCGACTTCATCAACTGGACGAAGCAGGCGTTTCGCAACGTCGACGTGATTCCGCCGGGCAATGGCATCCTGCACCAGATCAATCTTGAGCGCATGAGCCCTGTGATCCAGGTCTCGGGCGGCGTGGCTTATCCGGACACGCTCGTGGGCACCGACTCGCATACGCCGATGGTCGATGCGCTGGGCGTGATCGCCGTCGGTGTGGGCGGTCTGGAAGCCGAGAGTGTGATGCTCGGGCGCGCGTCGTGGATGCGTCTGCCGGATATCGTCGGCGTGGCACTGACGGGCAAGCCGCAGCCGGGGATCACGGCGACGGATATCGTGTTGGCGCTCACCGAATTCCTGCGCAAGGAGAAAGTGGTGTCCGCCTACCTGGAGTTCTATGGCGACGGGGCGGCAAACCTCACGCTGGGCGACCGCGCCACGATCTCGAACATGGCGCCCGAGTTCGGCGCCACGGCGGCGATGTTCTACATCGACGCGCAAACGATCAAGTATCTGAAGCTCACCGGTCGCGAGGACGCCCAGGTCGCGCTGGTCGAGACCTATGCGAAGCAGACCGGCCTCTGGGCCGACACGCTGACGCACGCGCAATACGAGCGCGTGCTTACGTTCGATCTGTCGAGCGTGGTGCGCAACATCGCTGGCCCATCGAATCCGCACAAGCGTGTGCCGACGAGTGAGTTGGCCGCGCGCGGCATCAGCGGCAAGGTCGAAAACGAACCGGGCCGGATGCCCGACGGCGCGGTCATCATCGCGGCGATCACGAGCTGCACGAATACCAACAACCCGCGCAACATGATTGCGGCGGGATTGTTCGCGCGCAACGCCAATCGCGCGGGCCTCACGCGCAAGCCGTGGGTGAAGAGCTCGCTCGCCCCGGGGTCGAAGGCCGTCACGCTGTATCTGGAGGCCGCCGGGTTGCTGCCGGAACTGGAGGCCCTCGGCTTCGGTGTGGTGGCCTATGCGTGTACGTCATGCAACGGCATGTCGGGCGCGCTCGACCCGGTCATCCAGCAGGAGATCATCGAGCGCGACCTCTATGCCACGGCTGTGCTCTCGGGCAACCGTAACTTCGACGGTCGCATTCATCCGTACGCGAAGCAGGCGTTTCTCGCGTCGCCGCCGCTGGTGGTGGCCTATGCCATCGCCGGGACGATCCGTTTCGACATCGAGAAGGATGTGCTCGGGGTCGATGCCAACGGCAAGCCGGTGCGCTTGGCCGACCTTTGGCCGAGCGACGAAGAGATCGACGCGATCATCGAGCGCAGCGTCAAGCCAGAGCAATTCCGTCGCGTCTATGAGCCGATGTTTGCCGCGTCGGTCCACGCGGGCGAGACGGCCGATCCGCTGTACGACTGGCGCGAGATGAGCACCTATATCCGTCGTCCGCCGTATTGGGAAGGGGCGCTCGCGGGTGAGCGTACGTTGTGCGGCATGCGCGCGCTGGCGGTGCTGGGCGACAACATCACGACCGACCACCTCTCGCCGTCGAACGCGATCATGGCCGACAGCGCGGCCGGTGAATACCTCGCGAAGATGGGCCTGCCGGAAGAGGATTTCAATTCCTACGCCACGCACCGCGGCGACCACCTGACGGCGCAGCGCGCCACGTTCGCCAACCCGACGCTCAAGAACGAGATGGTCGTGGTCGACGGGCAGGTCAAGGCGGGGTCGCTCGCGCGTATCGAGCCGGAAGGCAAGATCACCCGCATGTGGGAAGCGATCGAGACGTACATGGCGCGCAAGCAGCCGCTCATCGTCATTGCCGGGGCCGATTACGGCCAGGGTTCGTCGCGCGACTGGGCGGCCAAGGGGGTGCGGCTGGCGGGCACTGAAGCCATCGTTGCCGAGGGTTTCGAGCGCATTCACCGCACCAATCTGGTCGGCATGGGCGTCTTGCCGCTCGAATTCAAGCCGGGCACGAACCGCAAGACGCTCGGCATCGACGGCAGCGAAACCTTCGACGTGACCGGTGAGCGCACGCCGCGCGCCGATCTCACGCTGGTCATCCATCGTCGCAATGGCGAGCGCGTGGAAGTGCCGGTGACCTGCCGTCTCGATACGGCCGAGGAAGTGTCGATCTACGAGGCGGGCGGGGTGCTGCAGCGCTTCGCGCAAGACTTTCTGGAATCGTCACAGGCGGCTGCCTGACCTGCCCGAGGAGAGACGTGATGGCGCATCAGCCACAAATTCGAATACCCGCCACCTACATGCGTGGCGGCACCAGCAAGGGCGTGTTCTTCCGCCTGCAAGACCTGCCCATCGCCGCACAGGTGCCGGGCACAGCGCGCGATGCGCTGCTCATGCGCGTGATCGGCAGCCCGGACCCCTACGGCAAGCAGATCGACGGCATGGGCGGGGCGACGTCGAGCACGAGCAAGACGGTCATCCTCGCGAAGAGCGAGCGACCGGAGCACGATGTGGACTATCTGTTCGGGCAGGTGTCGATCGATCAGACGTTCGTCGACTGGAGCGGCAACTGCGGCAATCTGTCGGCGGCCGTCGGCCCGTTCGCGATCAGCGGCGGCTTGGTGGATCCGGCGCGGGTGCCGCGCGATGGCGTGGCCGTCGTGCGTATCTGGCAGGCCAACATCGGCAAGACGATCATTGCGCACGTGCCGATGACGGACGGTGCGGTGCAGGAGACGGGGGATTTCGAACTCGACGGCGTGACGTTCCCGGCCGCCGAAGTCCAGCTCGAATTCCTCGATCCGGCCGCCGAGGACGACGGTGAGGGGGGAGCCATGTTCCCGACCGGCAACCTCGTCGATGACCTCGAAGTCCCCGGTGTGGGCACATTCAAGGCGACGATGATCAACGCCGGCATTCCCACCATCTTCCTCAATGCCGAGGACATTGGCTACCGGGGCACGGAGTTGCAGGACGCCATCAACAGCGACGCGAAGGCGCTGGCGATGTTCGAGACGATTCGAGCGCACGGTGCGATCCGCATGGGGCTGATCAAGGACGTGTCCGAAGCCGCGACGCGTCAGCACACGCCGAAGGTCGCGTTCGTGGCGAAGCCGGCGGGTTATACGGCCTCGAGCGGCAAGCAGGTGAACGCGGCCGATGTCGATCTGCTGGTGCGCGCGCTGTCGATGGGCAAGCTGCATCACGCGATGATGGGCACGGCAGCCGTTTGCATCGGTGCGGCGGCGGCGATACCGGGCACGCTCGTCAATCTCGCGGCCGGCGGCGGTGTGCGCGACGCCGTGCGCTTCGGGCATCCGTCGGGCACGTTGCGCGTGGGCGCGCAAGCGACGCAGGAAGGCGGCGAGTGGACGGTCACCAAGGCCCTCATGAGCCGCAGCGCCCGGGTATTGATGGAAGGATGGGTGCGCATTCCGGGCGACGCGTTCTGAGGGGGTAACCTTCGCCCCACGATGAGCGTGGGGCGGTGTGGCGATTCCGGCGGCCGGCGAGCATTGCGCTCTCCGGCCGCTTATCATGGGAGGTCTCGGCAAGCCGCTTCGTCTTCAGGATGGCGGCTTTCGTCAACGTCACAGGAGGCCGTCCATGTCCGCAGGCATCTCGAATGTGCGTCCCGCGCCCGACAAGGTGCTGACCGATATTGTCGACTATGTTCTCACCTATGAGATCCGCAGCGATCTCGCCTTTGAAACCGCTCGCCACTGTCTGATCGACACCCTCGGGTGCGGCTTCGAGGCGCTGTCCTATCCCGCGTGTACCAAGCTGCTCGGCCCCATTGTGCCGGGTACGTTCGTGCCGAACGGGGCAAAGGTTCCCGGCACGCCGTATCAGCTCGACCCGGTGCAGGCGGCGTTCAGCCTGGGCGCGATGATTCGCTGGCTCGACTTCAACGACACGTGGCTGGCGGCCGAATGGGGACATCCGTCCGACAATCTCGGCGGCATTCTCATGACGGCCGACTGGCTCTCACGCACGGCGGTGGCGCAGGGGCAGCCGCCGCTGACGATGCGCCATGTGCTCGCCGCAATGATCAAGGCGCACGAGATCCAGGGCTGTCTGGCGCTGGAGAATTCGTTCAATCAGGTCGGACTCGATCATGTGGTGCTGGTGAAAGTCGCGTCGACGGCGGTCGTTGGGGAAATGCTCGGGCTTTCGCGCGATGAGCTGATCAACGCGCTCTCGCTCGCGTTCGTCGACGGGCAGAGCCTGCGCACCTATCGTCACGCGCCGAACACGGGCAGCCGCAAGTCATGGGCGGCGGGCGACGCCACCAGCCGCGCGGTGCGACTGGCCCTCATGGCACGTTCGGGCGAGATGGGCTACCCGTCGGTACTGACCGCCAAGACGTGGGGCTTCTACGACGTTTTGTTCAAAGGCCAGCCGTTCGCGTTCCAGCGGCCGTATGGCGAGTACGTGATGGAGAACGTGCTGTTCAAGATTTCATTCCCGGCGGAATTCCACGCGCAAACGGCGGCAGAGGCGGCGATGACGCTGCACGCTCAGTTGCAGGCGATGGGACGCAGCGCGCAGGACATCCGGTCGGTGAAGATTCGCACGCATGCGGCGGCGATTCGCATCATCGACAAGCAGGGGCCGCTCGCCAATCCGGCGGATCGCGATCACTGCATCCAGTACATGGTGGCGGTGCCGTTGCTGTTTGGGCGACTGACCGCGGGCGACTACGAGGAGGCAGTTGCCACCGACCCTCGCATCGATGCGCTGCGTGCGAAGATCGTCTGCGAGGAAGATCCGCAATTCACGCGGGATTATCACGATCCCGACAAGCGATCGATTGCCAACGGGCTGACCGTCACCCTGAGCGACGGGACGGCGCTCGACGAAGTGCTGGTCGAATACCCCATTGGCCACAAGCGTCGCCGAGCCGAGGGCATTCCCCTGCTCGTAGAGAAATTCAAGACGAATCTGACGCGGCGCTTCGCGGCGCGCGCGCAGGCCCGCATTCTCGACGTCGCGCTCGATCAGCAACGACTCGAGGCGATGCCGGTGCATCAATTCGTGGATCTGATGGTGTGAGCGCCGGGAGGCGTGCGTCGCACGCGCTGTGTTGTGCTGCGGCGGCGCTCGGGGTGGCGGATGTTTGATTGACGAGCGCGCGAGCGGCCCGATGACTGTCGGGCCGTCGCGGCGACTCGGATTCAGCCCTTGTGCGTGTAACGCAGGCGCGTCATTTGTTCCGCGCTGTCGGCCAGCAGGCCGGCCGCATCGGCAATCGCCTTCTCCAGCGTGGTCGGGCCGAACGTCAGCGAGAAGCATCCCGAGAACACGCGCGACAGGCTGTCGAGCGCGCTACGGTCGATGGCGCCCGAGAGCAGCGAGGCCGTCGCCCCGGCCCTGATCGCCACCTGCGCGGCAATCATCGGGGTCTTGCCGGAGAGCGTCTGACCGTCGCTGCGGCCTTCACCGGTGATGAGCCAGTCGGCCCCTTCCACCGCTTGCGGCAGCCCGACGCGCTCGGCCACGACTTCCGCACCAGAGCGAAACTTCGCACCCAGCAGGTGCAGCGCAAAGCCCAGGCCGCCCGCCGCCCCTGCGCCTGCGCGGCTGGCGGCTTCATTGGCGTTGAACGCGCGATGCGCATGGCCCGCGAAATGCGCGATGGCACGGTCGAGCGGCTCAACCTGCGCGTCGCTCACGCCCTTCTGCGGCCCGAAAATCGCCGTGGCGCCTTGCGGGCCGTTGAGCGGATTGTTCACGTCGGACATGGCGATCAGTTCGCAGTCCTTCAGGCGGGCGTCGAGTCCGTTCAGATCGATTGACGCCACGCGATGCAGCGCGGCGGGCACAGGCGGCACCGCTTCGCCCGACGCGTCGAGCAAGCGCGCACCGAGGCCGACGAGAAGGCCCGCGCCACCGTCGTTGGTGCTGCTGCCGCCCAGGCCGATGAGCACGCGGCGTGCGCCGGTATCGAGCAGTGCGCGCAGCAGTTCTCCCAGGCCGACCGTCGAGCGCTCGGCCACCGGCGTCTGCATTCCGACCGGGTCGGTAATGCTCACCACGTTGGCGCTTTCCAGCACACCGGTGCCGTCGGGCATGAGGCCATACTCGGCCATGACCGATGCCTGGCCGGCGCCACGCACCGAGAGTGGTACACGGCGTCCGCCTGCGGAGAGCAGGGCGTCGAGCGTGCCTTCGCCGCCATCTGCCATCGGACGCAAGCGCAGGTCGGCCTGCGGCAGTACCCGCGCAATGCCGGATGCGATGGCGCGCGCCACTTCCGGGGCACTCAGCGAACCTTTGAACGAATCGGGGGCGATGACGATGATTGGGGCTTGCGCATTGCTGGACATGGAAATCGGGACAGTCGCAAAAAGGTATACGGGTTGGCAGGATTCACGTGCGTGTCATGCCCGCGAGTTGTTATCGCTTATGACTTACCGGCCGGACGGTTGATCCTGGGCCCGGTAGACGGGATGGCACGTCGGCTCGCAGCAGGGTGGGGCGCGAGACGATGCGACGCAGTGTGACAGAAACCAGCAATATACGCGATTCGGGCCAGCGCGCATTGCGCGAATTGCCATGCTATGAATAACGCGGGTAAGATGAGCGCCAACTGACCGTGCGTCGCCCGAAAGGCCGCGCGGCCCGTGCAAGCCGGCGCCGATGCCTGGCTTGTTGCGGCAGAAGAACGACAATGCGTGTGCGACAGCCATTTGCGAGCGTGGAGCGGGGGCATGAACCGGGGCAAAGACAGGAATTCGGGCACGTCGCGCGTGTCGCGGCGCAGGGCGGCGCGCGCGATGGCCGCATCGGCCGCAGCGAGTATCGGGCTCGCCGTGTTGCTGGCTGGGTGTGCGCAGACGACGCCGGTCGTCGCGCACGACGATCCGCCGGTGGGCAGCGTGGCCGACGTTGCACCGGAAAATGTAAAAGTCGAGACGTTCCCCGCCTATCGCGACACCGTTGCGGATGCCCGTGGCAATGGTGCTGTCTGGCAAGGATCGTCGAAGAAGACCACCGCCCGCGTGAGTACCTGCACGGCGCATCTGTGGAAGCGGCAACTGCCGCATGCACGGGTGCAACGCTCGAAGGCAGGCGCGGGCCAGACACTTGAACTCTCCTCCAGCAACGACGGCGTGCTCGCCGTGCTTGACCTGGCGCCGCACAAGCCGGGTAGCGAAGGCACGTTGTATCTCGGTTCGACGGCCTCCCAATCGCTCGCCGATGCCGTGCGCCGCTGCCTCTGACGGCGTCGCGCCAGGCGACGAGGCAGGCGCTCATGCGGCGGTCACGATAACGTCATACCCCGTCGGGGTATCATGACGGCGAACGCGTGGCCGGCCGGGCCGCGCGAAGGCTTTTACTGCGTGCGTGCCGATGTCTCATACTGAACCGATCGACGTCTCCGAGGCGCAAACGAATGCCGGCGATGCCGAGCAGGCGTCGCTGAATCCGCGCCAACAGGCGCTTTTCGACGCCGTTCGTCGCGATGGCTTTCTCACGGTCGATGAACTCGCCGCACGCTTCGAGGTAACGCCGCAGACGATCCGGCGGGACATCAATTTCCTGGCCGAACGCAAGTGGGTGCGTCGCTACCACGGCGGCGTCGGGCTGCCGGGCGGGGCCGAGAACGACGCCTACGATGCCCGTCAGACCCAGTTGGCCGACGAGAAGCGACGCATCGCCGTACGTCTTGCCGAACAAATTCCCGATCACGCCTCGCTCTTCATCAACCTGGGCACCACGACGGAAGCCGTGGCCCGTGCACTGTCGCGTCATCGTGGGTTGCGCGTCATTACCAACAATCTGCACGTCGCTGCCATGATGAGCGGCTATGCGGACGCCGAAGTCATCATTGCCGGCGGCGTGGTGCGCGCACGCGACCAGGGCGTGACGGGCGAAGCGACGCTCGATTTCATCCGTCAGTTCAAGGTCGATTTCGGCATCGTCGGTATCTCTGCCATCGATGCCGACGGCACGCTGCGCGACTTCGACTACCGCGAAGTGCGCGTGGCCGAGGCGATCATCGCGCACTCTCGTACCGTCTTTCTGGCCGCCGATCACAGCAAGTTCGGGCGCCCGGCGCTCGTTCGCCTGGGGCACCTGTCACAGGTTGATGCCCTGTTTACCGATCGCCCGGTGCCCGCTGGCATGGCCGACGTGATCGCCGAGGCCGGTACTCTGGTACACGTCGCGGACTGACGAGGGGGCATCAACCCCCGTCAGGCGCGTATTCGCGCATCGGGACCGTAGAATGCGCGAATTCGAAGCTCCAGTACGCCAATCTGTTAGAATTCGAACATTGATGTTCGTAAACGAATATAAAGCGAACATTTTCGAACTTTTCCTGATTTGACGCTCAACCCCCGGAGTGACGACGTGCAGACACCCGCTCAATCGCCATCGGACAACACACGGCCTCCCTACGACCTGCTGGTCGTGGGCGGCGGGATCAACGGAACGGGCATTGCGCGCGACGCGGCCGGTCGCGGCCTGCGCGTGTTGCTCGTCGAGCAGGACGATCTGGCGTCCCACACGTCATCCGCGAGTACCAAGCTGATTCACGGGGGGCTGCGCTATCTTGAGTATTACGAATTCGGCCTGGTGCGCAAGGCGTTGCAGGAGCGCGAGGTGCTGCTGCGCGCCGCGCCGCACATCATGTGGCCGCTGCGCTTCGTGATGCCACACATGCCGAATCTGCGACCGGCGTGGATGATTCGCGCGGGGTTGTTTCTCTACGATCACCTCGCCCGGCGTGAAATCCTGCCCGGCTCGCGCGGTATCGATTTGCGCCAGCATCCGGCGGGCGCTCCGCTGCGTCGCGATTTGACGCGCGGCTTCGTCTACTCGGACGGCTGGGTGCAGGACGCGCGTCTGGTCGTGCTCAATGCGCAGGACGCGGCCGAGCGCGGCGCGACGATTCTCACGCGCACGCGGCTCACGGGCGCCGAGCGTGGCGAGCGCCTGTGGACGGCCCAACTCGAGACGTCCGAAGGTGCGCACCAGACCGTGCGTGCGCGCGCCATCGTCAACGCGGCCGGGCCGTGGGTCGGTCATTTGCTTGGCGACGTGTTGCACCAGCAGGCCACGCATCGCGTGCGCATGGTCAAGGGCAGCCACATCGTGACACGCAAGCTGTTCGATCACGATCACGCCTACATCTTCCAGAATCCCGACAAGCGCATCATCTTCGCGATCCCCTACGAGCGCGACTTCACCCTGATCGGCACGACCGACATCGAATATCACGGCGATCCGGCGAACGTCGCGATCAACGACGATGAGATCGCCTATCTCTGCCAGTCCGCCAGCCAGTATTTCACCCGACAGATCGCGCCTGCGGATGTCGTCTGGACTTACGCGGGCGTGCGTCCGCTGATGGAGGAGGAAGTCTCCAACCCGTCGGCGGTCACGCGCGATTACAAGCTGGAACTGGACGCGCCCGGCACGCGCGCCCCGCTGTTGTCGGTGTTCGGCGGCAAGATCACGACCTACCGTCGACTCGCGGAAGAAGCGATGTTGCATTTGCGCGGCCCGCTGGGTTTCGCGCACGGCGATTGGACGGCGGGCGCGCCGCTGCCGGGCGGCGATATGGCCGAGCCGGATGCCGGTGCGTTCGAAACATCGCTGCGTGCGCAGACGTCGTGGCTGCCGCCGGCGCTCGCGCATCGATACGCGCGCACCTACGGCACGCGCACGCATGTGCTGCTTGGCGAGGCGAATTCGCTCGACGGACTGGGGCGGCGCATCTGCGGCGATCTCTACGAGGCCGAGCTGCGCTATCTTGCGCAATACGAATGGGCGCGCACGGCGCAAGACGTGCTGTGGCGCCGGACCAAACTCGGTCTGCATCTCGGCAAGGATGGCGAAGCCAGCGTGCAACAGTGGTTTGCCCAGCAGGCGGAAATGGCGGCCTGAGTTCCGCTGAATAAACAGGAGACGTCGGCAATGTCAGGAGGCGCGTACATCCTCGCGTTCGATCAGGGCACGACCAGCTCGCGAGCGTTGCTGTTCCATCGCGATGGCCATGTCGTGGCGACCGCGCAGAAGGAATTCCGTCAGATTTATCCGCATCCGGGCTGGGTCGAGCACGACCCGCGCGACATCTGGGCGACGCAGGCCGGGGTCGCGGCGGAAGCGCTGACGCACGCCGGTGTCGGGGGGCGCGACATCGCGGCCATCGGCATTACGAACCAGCGTGAGACGACCCTCGTATGGGATCGTCGTACGGGCGAGCCGGTGTACAACGCCATCGTCTGGCAGGACCGCCGCACGGCGGATTTCTGCGATGCGCTGCGTATGCAAGGGCACGACGATCTCGTTGCAAGCCGCACCGGGCTTCGGCTCGACGCCTATTTCTCGGGCAGCAAGATCCGCTGGATTCTCGACAACGTGGCCGGTGCGGGCGACGCCGCCAACGCCGGGCACCTGGCCTTCGGCACCGTCGATAGCTGGCTCGTGTGGCATCTGACCGGTGGCAAGTTGCATGTGACCGACGTGTCGAACGCGTCGCGCACGCTCCTGTTCAACATCCACACGCTCGACTGGGACGACGAACTGCTCGCGCTGCTCGATGTGCCGCGCAGCCTGTTGCCGGAGGTTCGCTCATCGAGTGAGGTATACGGACACACGGCCACGTCGCTGTTCTCCGTGCCGGTGCCGATTGCAGGCATCGCGGGCGATCAGCAGGCGGCGCTCTTCGGGCAAATGTGCCTCTCGCCTGGCATGGTGAAGAACACCTACGGCACGGGGTGCTTCATGGTGATGAACACCGGCGACAAGCCGCACGCGTCGCGCCATAATCTGCTCACGACGGTGGCCTGGAAGATCGGAGACCGCGTCGACTATGCCCTCGAGGGCAGCATCTTCATCGGTGGCGCGGTCGTGCAGTGGTTGCGCGACGGGCTGGGCATCATTCGCCATTCGCGCGATGTCGAGGCGCTCGCGACCAGCGTGCCCGACGCCGATGGTGTCGTGCTGGTGCCCGCGTTCGCCGGACTGGGCGCGCCGCACTGGCAACCGCGCGCGCGTGGCACGCTGTTCGGCGCAACGCGTGGCACGACGGCGGCGCACGTGGCCCGTGCCGCGCTCGACAGTATCGGATTCCAGACGCTCGATGTCTTGCGCGCGATGGAGGCCGACGCGGGGCTGCATGTGTCGGAGCTGCGTGTCGACGGCGGCGCCGCGGCCAACGATCTGCTGATGCAATGGCAAGCGGATTTGTTGGGCGCGGACGTGGTGCGCCCCAAGGTCATCGAGACGACGGCGGCCGGCGCCGCCTATC
>NZ_KB290516.1:18133-41329 GCF_000282835.1 Pandoraea sp. B-6
CAATGGGAATTGCAGCAACGTTTTTCCCGCAAGCTGTCCGCGCAAGACATCAGTCGTGCCGTCAGCGGCTGGCAACGCGCGGTGCGCGCGGCGAAGTGCTGGGCGGAAGACGGCGAGGCTCCCTGACGAGGGTGAGCCTCAGCGCAATGCCCGACCGGGCGCGACGTGGCGCCGATCGACGGCGGCGTCGTGTCGCCGATGACGCCAGCTCGCACACCGCTCGCGCGGATGACGGCGGGCCGATTTGGCAGGACTCGCGGGCGCGAGCGATCTGACGCAGGGACTTAGGGCGCAAGGCCCCGTGCGGCGCATTTGCATGATCCCCTCCCTGACGATTTCCCATCGTCTGAACCGAATCGATCATCGGTGCAATCCGTCCGCGCTCGGGGCGCTCCCGGCGAGGGATAGGCATCGGGCGTGCCGGGGCCATGTGGCGTGCATGGCGTGATTCCCGAGGCAGTTGGCCCTGGCGATGAGGCTTCCCCGAGGGCGGACGGCTTGCATCGTTCATGATGCGAGAAGCGTGCCAGTGATAACAACGCCTTGAATCAAAAGGGAACTTGAACGCTCGACGCGAAGCGTATCTCGTCGTTCGATGAAAAACGTTTCAGGAATGAACGGCAAAGCGGGGAGGGCATGCTGAATGTGTCGCGGGTGACGGCAAATTAGGCAATGGACTTGACACCTAATGCCAGCGGGCGTTTGCGCCGTCGGCGGGACACTTATGCATAGGGTTATCAACAGTTGCTGTGGATATCCCGGTCGAGGTGTCCCGGCCGACGCACCGGTGCGGCGTTCGAAGCGATCGAACGACGCGCGTCAGGCGGCAGGCTTCTGGCCGATGGCGAAGGCGATCTCACCCACACCGGCCACGCCGGCGCTGACCTTGTCGCCGGGTTCGAGCGGCCCGACGCCGGCGGGGGTGCCGGTAAAGATCAGGTCGCCCGCGGCGAGCTTCACGCTGCGCGAGATCTCGGCAATCAGATCGGGGACCGACCAGATCAGTTCGTTGAGATCACCGGTCTGGCGGTTCTCGCCGTTCACGTCAAGCCACACGCGGCCTTCCTTCGGATGGCCGACCTCGGCCACGGCGTGCAGCGGGCCGCATGGGGCCGACGCATCGAACGCCTTGCCCCAGTCCCACGGACGGCGCGTGTCCTTGGCTTGCTGTTGCAGGTCGCGACGGGTCAGATCGACGCCAACGCCATATCCCCACACCAGCGAGAGCGCATGATCCGCATCGATGTTTTCGCCATCGGCACCGATGGCGACCACCAGTTCAATCTCGTGGTGCAGTTCGCTCGTGAGCGGCGGGTAGGGCAGCGTGCCGTTGGCGGCCACGACAGCGTCGGCCGGCTTCATGAAAAAGAACGGCGGCTCGCGATCCGGATTGCTGCCCATCTCGCGCGCGTGCGCAGCATAGTTGCGGCCGACGCAGAACACGCGACGCACGGGGAAACGGGCATCGCTGCCCGCCACGGCGACCGACGCCTGGGGCGGCGCCGAAATAACGAATTGGCTCATGAGAAGACTCTCGGCTGATACGAAACAATGACGGAAAAACACAGGCGCCGACACGAGGCGGCGCCTTGCATGCCGTCGCGCCTGACCGCGCGAACGACAGCGCAACAGTATTACTTGGCAAAGACCTGCGACATATCCGCGAACGCTTTGAACTCCAGCGCGTTGCCGGCCGGGTCATAGAAGAACAGCGTCGCTTGCTCGCCCACCTGCCCGGCGAAGCGAATATGCGGCTCGATCACGAAGCGGGTGCCCGCGGCACGCAGGCGATCGGCCAGCGCGTGCCATGCCGGCATGTCAAGGATAACGCCGAAATGCGGGACGGGAACCTCATCGCCGTCGACCGGGTTCGTGATTCGCTTGCCGGCGTCTTCCGGCGCGAGATGGGCCACCAGTTGATGACCGAAGAAGTCGAAGTCGATCCAGTGATCCGAACTGCGGCCTTCGGCACAGCCCATCACGTCGCCGTAGAAGCGGCGGGCCGCATCGAGGTTGTCGACAGGGAACGCGAGATGAAAGAGCGGTGTTGCCATAGGAAACTCCAATGCCATTTGGTGAGAAGCGAGCACCGAATCCGGCGAGC
The DNA here is from genome assembly GCF_000282835.1 of Pandoraea sp. B-6. Taxonomy (NCBI): domain Bacteria; kingdom Pseudomonadati; phylum Pseudomonadota; class Betaproteobacteria; order Burkholderiales; family Burkholderiaceae; genus Pandoraea; species Pandoraea sp. B-6. The sequence goes on from NZ_KB290516.1 coordinate 20,238, forward strand.
GCTATCGGAAATGCTGTCCTGGGTCATCGGTGGCGTGAACGGCGTCACCGATTTGCGGTAAATTCTATCCATCGATAAAAACAATCCAAAACGAATAATTCGAACGCTCAGGCAGAAAATTTTCGATCCATGATCCGCTATCTGAAAACCTTCGTCACGGCAGCCGAAACCGCTTCGTTCTCGGCGGCGGGGGCGCGACTCGGATTGACCCAGTCGGCCGTGAGTGCGCAGATTCAGCGACTTGAAGACGATCTCGGTGTGCGACTTTTCGAGCGCACCGCCCGCGCCGTGACCTTGTCCGACGATGGCCGTCGATTGCTCGCCCAGGCGCAGGGAGTGATTGCCGGCTATCAGGCGATGCGCGGCGAGGCGGGCGTATACGGGGGGCAGGCGGCGCTCGCGCCGATCCACGTCGGCGCGATCCTCACGGTGCAACTGGGTCTCCTGCCCGGCGCGATGTCGCGCTGGACCGCGCTCGGCGCGATGCCGCATCTGAATATCGTGCCGGGCATGTCCGTGCAGCTGCTCGCGCAACTCGATGCCAAGGAACTCGATCTGGCGGTGATGATCCGCCCGCGTATCGGCGTGCCGGCCGATATGAAATGGCTCACCCTCATGCACGAGCCGTACGTGGCGATCGCGCCCAAAGGCACGGGCGGAACGGTGGCCGACTGGGCGCAAGCCCTACCGTTCGTGCGTTACAACCGGCGCTCGTATGGTGGCGAGCTCGTCGAGCGTTACCTTCGACGTCACCGGCTCTGGGTGCGCGAGGGCGTGGAGCTTGACGAGCCTGAAGTCATCTTGCGCATGGTGCGGGCGCGGCTGGGATGGTCGATCGTGCCTGCGACGCTCATCGGTTTGCCGGTTGGCGCGAACGCGGGGGCGAAGCTTGCCAAGGGCGGCGCAACGGGCGTTCAGGTCCTCGCACTCAGCGGCGCGCCGCTCACGCGCGAGTTGGGGGTGTTGGTGCGTCAGCCAGCGCTTGGCCGCCCACCGGTCGCCACGCTGATGAAGTGTCTTGCGGACGAGGCGCAGTCGCGCGGCTAGGGCGTCGCCTGAACACTGGACGGCTCGACCATCGCTCCGCCCAACGCTTGCCACAATGCGGCCGTGTCCGTCAGGCGAGCCCCTTGCGCGTCGAGTCGCGCGCGTGTGGCGTCGAGCGCCTGACGCTGCACGTCGAGCCAAGCGAGATGACTGATGCCGCCCACCCGATATCGCTCGCTTGCGATCCGGAGCGCGGTTTCCGCTCGCTGGGCCGCGTCGGCACGTGCGGCCAGGGTGTCGGCATCGGAGGCCAGCGCGCGCAGGGCATCGGCGACCTGCACGAGGCCGAGCAGCACGGTGTCCTGATACGACGCCAGTGCGGCGTCGTATGCCGCGATGGCCGAACGCCGTTGCGCCTGCAATGCGCCGCCGCGAAAGAGCGGTTGCAGCAGGTTCATCCCGAGGTTCCAGATATTGATGCCATCGCCCAGATCGGCCAGTCGCATGCGCTGCGTGCCGAAGCTGCCGGAAAGCGTGAACTGGGGGTAGAGGTTCGCGGTGGCGACGCCGACATCGGCACTCGCCTTGTGCAGCAACGCCTCGGCGGCGCGGATATCCGGTCGGCGCCGGGCCAGCGTCGACGGTAGCGAGACGGGAACCGTCTGCGGTAAATGCAGGGTGTCGAGCTCGATGACGGGCGACGCGAACGCGCCAGGCGGCTGACCGGTCAAGCGCGCCAACTGGTGATCGTATTGCGCAATTTGCGTGCGCAACGCGGGCAGCTGGGCTTCGGTCTGGGCGACGAGTGTCGCCTGATTCTCGACGTCGAGCGTCGATACGCCCCCCGCGCGCTCGCGTGAGCGTGTGATATCGAGCTGCGCTCGTTGCGCCGCCACGATACCTTCGAGCGCCGAGAGCTGTGCCCGGGCACTGGCCTGGCGCAGGGCGGCCGTCACCACGTTGCCCGCGAGCGAGAGCCTGGCCGCGTCCAGCGTGAAGTGTTGATAGTCGATCTGAGCGGCGAGCCCTTCCAGCGCGCGGCGATTGGCGCCGAACACGTCGAGCGTGTAGGACACGTCGACGCTGGCGTTATACAAGGTGAACGGCCCGGGACTTGGCAAGCTCGTAATGCCGAACGACGCCGGATCGACCCGTTCGCGCGTGCCGGAGAGCTTCAGATTCGCCGAGGGCAGCGAGCGCGCGCCGTCTTGAGCACGAAAGTCCTCCTGCGCCTGACGCAGCTTCGCCTCGGCCTGACGTAGCGTTGGACTGTCGGTCAGCGCCTGGGCGACGAGGGCGTCCAGTGCGGGCGAGCCGAAGCGGGTCCACCAGGCGGACGGCACGTCCTCGCCGGCGACGAAGGTCTGCGCGGCGCTTTGCGCACCCGCCGCCCCGGCCGTCGTCGACGGTTGTGTGCCCGTGGTGTATTGCGCGACATGCGTAGCGTCGGGGGTGCGCCAGTCCGGTCCGAGCGCGCAGGCGGCAAGCATCGCGCTCAGCCCGAGCGCCAGCCACCGCGACCCGTAGGCGGGGCGGCGGCGATGCGCAAGTTGGGCAAGTCGCATGAGCGCCTCAGTCGAGGGTACGTTTGTAGAACTTCACGGCCACCATCATGAGGATGGCAGAGAAGGCCAGCAGCGGCCACAGATCGTGCCACGCATCGGCCCAGCCGTTGCCCTTGAGCAGAATGCCGCGAATGAGCCGGTTGAAATACGTCAGCGGCAGCAGGTTGCCGATGGCCTGCGCCCACGCGGGCATGCCGCCAAACGGGAACATGAAGCCCGAGAGCAGCATGCTCGGCAGAAAGTAGAACACGGTGAGTTGCATGGCCTGCAACTGGTTCTGTGCAAACGACGATAACGCGATCCCGACGATCAGGTTGGCCGCGATAAACACCAGCGCGGCGAGATAGATCGCGACGACACTGCCTTCGAACGGCACATGAAAGGCGAAGCGCGCGGCGATCAGAATGATGGTCGCCTGAAGCAAGCCAATGGCGACGTACGGCACGATCTTGCCGGTCATGACTTCGATGGGCAATACCGGCGTGGCGAGCAGGTTCTCCATCGTGCCGCGCTCGCGCTCGCGCACGATGGCAATGCCGGTCATCATCGCAAGCGTCATCGTCAGAATCACCCCCATCAGGCCGGGAATGATGTTGTATTGCGTGATGCCCTCCGCGTTATAGAGACGATGCACCTGCACGTCGAACGCCGCCTGCGAGCCGGCCAGATTCGCAAGCGGCCCCGTCAGGTCCTTTTGCGCGACGGACTGGGCGATGGCTGGCAAGGCGCCGAGCGCCGAGGCCATTGCCATTGGATCCGTCGCATCGGCCTCGATGAGCACGGCGGGCCGCTCGCCGCGCAACAGACGGCGAGTGAAATCGGCAGGAATGTTCAGCACGAACTGCGCGCGCCCCTGCGCGAGAGCGGCGCGTCCGGCATCTTCGCTGGTCAACGCCTCGGTAAAGCGAAAGTATCCCGAATGCTCCATCGCGGCCATGAAGCTGCGCGTGAACTCGCTGTCGTCGGCCACGAGCGTCGCGGTCGGCATATGCTTGGGATCGGAGTTGATGGCGAAGCCGAAGAGGGCCAGTTGCACAAGCGGCACACCCACGATCATCGCAAACGTCACGCGGTCGCGGCGCAGTTGCAGGAACTCCTTGCACACGATGCTCCACCACCGGGCGATCGAGAACCCGAGCGGCGCGCTCACGCCTTGTCTCCGAAGTTGTCTTTCGCGTGGCTCATCAGGTAAATGAACACGTCTTCCAGGCTCGTGTCGATGGGCGCGACCCGCAGCCCTCGTTCGCTGGCCAGGTCGTGCAGCAACTTGTCCAGGGCGGTGGCATCCCGCCCGCTCACATGCAGCGTATCGCCAAAGGCGACCGTCTGTGCCACCACGGGTTGTGCGCGCAGCTCGCGCGCCAGATCGATGAGGTTCTCGCCATGCACCCGCCACGTCGACAACTGCTGGCGAGCGGTGACCTCGGCGGCCGTGCCTTGCGCGAGCAGTTCGCCATACGAGATGTAGGCGAGCTTGTGACAGCGCTCGGCCTCGTCCATGTAATGCGTGCTCACGAGAACCGAGATGCCGCGCGAGGCCAACTCGTGCAATTCCTCCCAGAAGTCGCGCCGGGCGGTCGGGTCGACGCCGGCGGTCGGTTCGTCGAGCAGCAGCACCTGCGGCTCGTGCAGCATGCACGCCGCGAGCGCCAGGCGCTGCTTCCAGCCGCCGGAGAGCGACCCGGTCAGTTGCTTTGCGCGGCCCGTCAGGCCGAGCCGCTCGATGGCTCGCTCGACGGCGTCTCGCCGGTTCGGCATGCCATACACGCGCGCCACGAAGTCGAGGTTCTCGCGAATGGTCAGGTCTTCCCAGTACGAGAAGCGTTGCGTCATGTAGCCCACGTGACGCTTGATCTGCGCGCTCTCGCGCACGATATCGAAACCGAGGCACGTGCCGCTGCCCGAGTCGGGGGTGAGCAAGCCGCACATCATGCGAATGCAGGTTGTCTTGCCGCTGCCGTTCGGCCCGAGAAAACCGAAGATTTCGCCGCGCTGCACTTGCAGCGACACATCCTTGACAACGTGCTTGTCGCCGAAGCGTTTGTTCAGACCCTTCACATCGATCGCGAGACGGCCCTCGTCGGCCGAGGGGGCGACAATCTCACGCGGGCGCGCATCGCGGCCGTTCATGGGCGCGTCACCTGCACCGGTTGCCCGGGATTGAGTTTGACGGCGTCTGCCGCGGCGGGATGTGCTTCGATCATGTAGACGAGCTTGTCGCGCGTGTCGTTGCTGTAGATGACGGGCGGCGTGTACTCGGCCTGATGGGCGACGTACGTGATGCGGGCGGGTACGCCTGCGCCGCATCCGTCGCAGGCGATGTGCACGGTCTGCCCCGCGCTCAGGGTACCCAAGGCGGTCTCCGGCACGAAGAAGCGCACCTTGATGTTGCCCGGCGGCAGCAGACGCACGACGGGACTGCCCGCCGCGACCCATTCGCCGATGCGGTACATCGTGTCGTACACGCGCCCGGCGGCGCTCGCGACGGCATGCTTCTGCGCGAGTTGCCAGTCGGCCTGCGCAAGCGCCGCGCGTGCCACATCGACCTGAGCGGCCTGCGACTGCCGCTGCGCGTCGCGGCCCGGCAGTCGCGCGACCGCCAGACTGCTCTGCAACTCCTGCACGCGGGCGCTGCTGCTGCGGGCGTCGGCGCGGCTGGCGTCGAGCTGTTCGCGAGCAATTCCGCCGGCGGCGTATTGCGCCTGATCGCGGTCGAACTGCGCAAGCGACTTGTCGCGCACGGCGATGGCTTGCTTGAGTTGGGCGGCAGCGACGGCGATCTCGTCGGGGCGCTTGCCGGTTTCGAGATCGCGCAACTGGGCCTCGGCGCTGGCGAGCGTCTCGCGCGCGTGGGCCTGTGCGGCCAGTTCATAAGTGGCGTCGAGATCGAAGAGGGCCTCTCCCGCCTTGACCTCCTGGCCGCGGGTCACCGACAGCGTAGTCAGGGTGCCGGCCTGCGACGAGGCGACATAGACGAATTCGCCCTCCACATAGCCTTGCCACGGCCGGGCGGAGTGGTCGCCGCAGCCAGCCAGCGCGGCCATGGCGGCAAGGGTGATCGCGTTAGTGCACATGCGGGGGCTTGCCGGCATGACGCGCCTCGTGCGTTGCGGTTGTTCGCTGCCACCTTAGCGCAAAAGGGGGGCAACGGGCAATCCGTCGCCATGCGCGGGCAGGGACTCTCTGCTATTGTGCGCACATGTCCGGCGGCGCACGGGGCGCGCGAACCTTAACAGCGCAGCGCACCGGACCTCATGCAAGGAGCTTGATTGATATGTCTCACGACACGTTCGACGAAAACGACTGGAAGCGATTCCTGAAACACATCGGCGAAGACCCGAGCCGCCCCGGTCTACACGAAACGCCGTCGCGCGTTCAAAAGGCCTGGCGTCAATGGACGTCCGGTTACGGCCAGGATCCGGCCGAAGTGCTCAAGGTCTTCGAAGACGGCGCCGAGCAATACAACGAACTGATCGTCGTACGAGGGATTCCCGTCTACAGCCATTGCGAGCACCATCTTGCCCCGTTCTTCGGCAAGGCGACCATCGGCTACCTGCCCAACGGCAAGATCGTCGGATTGTCGAAGCTCACGCGTCTGGTCGACTGTTTTGCGCGCCGCCTGCAAGTGCAGGAGCGCCTGACCACGCAGATCGCCGAAGCGCTGATGACGCATCTGCAACCGAAGGCAGTCGGCGTGGTGGTGTCGTGTCGTCACATGTGCATGGAAAGCCGGGGTATTCGCACGGCCGGGGAAGAGACTGTGACGTCGGCGATGCTCGGTGAGTTGCAGCCGAACCTGGCGTTGCGCACGGAGTTTCTCGCGCTCGCTCGCGACAAATAGTCGCAGGAAGGCGTACCCACGAAAAGCGCTGGCGGGGATGTCCCGCCAGCGCTTTTTTTGCTGTGCGACGGCGAGCGCTTACCGGCCGTACCGCGCCACGACGGTCGAGCCGTTCAACGTGTGACCGGCCAGCGCAGCAGTCAGACCGTTGGCGTCGAGCCCCGGCGGCAGACGGCCCGGTTCCAGATCGGTGGCCGTCACCGTAATGATGTAGTGATGCGGCGAATCGCCGACCGGCGGACACGCGCCGCGATAGGCCATTGCGCCGCTGACGTTCTTGCCCAGCGTGACGTGCTCGTTCGTTTCATTGCCCGCCCCGGCCGCGAGCGACGAGACGGTCGCCGGAATGTTGTAGGCGAGCCAATGCACCACGCCGCCGCCTTTCGCGCCGTCCGGGTCCTTCATCGTGATGACCACGCTGCGCGTGGCTTGCGGCAGATGCTGCCACGCGAGCGGCGGGCTCACATTCTTGCCCCCGCACTCGCCCAGCCCGGCGTGGATCGCCGGCAGCATGCCGCCGTCGGCGAACGCGCTCGACGACACGCTCATGCCTTCGGCACAGGCCACCCCCGCGCCGGTGCCGAGCATCACGGCCACGGCTGCCGCGCCGGCGATTCGCAACGATTGCTTTCCCGTAGCGGATGAAAGTCGATTCATAAGCACGCCTCCTATTTGGCAGATGCAATGATGAGCTTGAATGGTAGTGCAAGCAGGGCGGTGCCGGCCACACCGGCGCACCAGAGCGCGACAAACCATCCCCAGCCAATCAACCGCACCCGCCAGGCGGGGTGGGCGACGGCTCGCTCGCGCCGCTGGCGCACGGCGGGCCGCACGAGGTCAGTGATAGTGCGCATCGTGAGCCACCTTGCCGCGAAATACCCAGTAGGCCAGCATCGTATAGCCGAGGATCACCGGAATAATGAAGGCCGCGCCCCATAGCGTGAACGACAGACTCGAGTGCGGGGCGGCGGCGTCCCACAGCGTGATGCCTGGGAGAATCGCGTACGGATACGCGCTGATCAGCAGCCCGCTGTACCCCAGAAACACGAGTCCGATGGCGAGCCAGAAGGGCGTGGCATCGTGCGAGCGGCGCAGCACGCGGCGCATGACGAGCGTGGCGCCCGCCACGAGGAACGGCACGGGCAGGCAGCGCCAGAACCACTGGTCGGCGAACCAGCGATCTGCCACGAGCGGCACGCGCAGCGGTGTCCACAGCGACACGACGGCCATCGTGGCCACGAGCCCGAGCGTCAGCGGCCAGGCGAGCACACGCAAGCGTCGCTGCAGATCGCCCTCGGTCTTGCCGATCAGCCAGCAGGCGCCGAGCAGCGCGTACGTCACGACCAGGCCCAGCCCGGTGAACAGGTTGAAGGCGGTGACCCAGGCGAAGGCGTCGCCCGCGAACTGGCCGTTCTCCACCGGAATGCCCGACAGATACGCGCCGAGCGAGACGCCCTGAAAGAACGTTGCGCCGGCCGAGCCACCGATGAATGCGAGATCCCACCACGGCCGGGTGCGCTGCGACTTGCCGCGAATCTCGAACGCCACGCCGCGGAAGATCAGGCACACGAGCATGAGCACGAGCGGCAGATACAGCGCCGAGAGGAGTACCGAATACACCATTGGGAACGCGGCGAGCAATCCGGCGCCCCCGAGTACGAGCCATGTTTCGTTGCCGTCCCAGACGGGGGCGACGGAGTGCATCATCGTGTCGCGTTCGCGCGCGTCGGGGAAGAACGGGAAAAGAATGCCGATGCCGAGGTCGAAGCCGTCGAGCACCACGTAGAGAAACAGGCCGAGCGCGATGATGGCGGCCCACGCCAAAGTCAGATCCATGAGAAGTCTCGGTAACGTCGAAGTCGTGATAGGGCGCCGATCAGGTGGCGTGCGCGCCGTCGGTGTCCATTCGTCCGGATAGCCCGGACAGGGCGGGGGCGGTTTGCGCCGCGAGGTGGCCGCGAGGCGACGTGTGATCGCTGCCGGACGCCGCCGACGGCTCGCCGGGCAACACCGGACCGACGCGCAGCCACTTGAGCAGGTAATAGATGCCCGTGCCGAACACGAGGCAGTAGGTGAGCACGAGCACCAGCAGCGAGACCTGCACCTGTTGGGCGCTCACCGGCGACACGGCGTGCGCGGTGCGCATCACCCCGTAGACGACCCACGGCTGGCGTCCGGCTTCGGTGGTGACCCAACCCGCCAGCAACGCAACGAAGCCGGTCGGCGATAGGACGAGCATGGCGCGGGCGAAGCGGCGCGACGTGAAGAGCGTGCCGCGACGGCGCAGCCACACGGCGGCTAGCGCAGCGGCGATCATGGCGAGGCCGAGACCGACCATGATGCGAAAACTCCAGAACACCAGCGGCACGTTGGGGCGTTCGTCCTTCGGGAATTCCTTCAGACCACGAATCTCGCCGTCCCAGCGATGCGTGAGGATGAGGCTGCCCAGGTGCGGTACTTCAAGCGCATAACGCGTGGTCTCGGCGGCCATGTCGGGCCAGCCGAACAGGTTGAGCGGCGTGCCGCCGGTCTTCGTCTCCCAAAGCCCTTCGATGGCGGCGAGCTTGGCCGGTTGGTATTCACGCGTGTTCAGGCCATGAAGATCGCCGACGACGGCCTGCAACGGGGCGAAGATCAGCAGCAGCCACATGGCCATGGAAAACATGGTCTTGACGGCCGGGTCGCGGCGCCCGCGCAGCAAGTGCCATGCACCGGTGCCCGCCACGACCAGCGCGGCCACGACGAACGCCGCGATGCTCATATGCGCCAGCCGATACGGGAAGGACGGGTTGAAGATGACGTCCCACCACGACAGCACGACCACGCGGCCGTCGACGATCTCGACACCCTGCGGCGTTTGCATCCAGCTATTCGACGCGAGAATCCAGAACGTCGAAATCAACGTGCCGACGGCCACGCACAAGGTCGCGGCGAAGTGCGCACGCTCGCTGACGCGGTTCCAACCGAACAGCATGATGCCGAGAAAGCCCGCTTCGAGGAAGAACGCGGTCATCACCTCGTAAGTGAGCAGCGGCCCGGTGACCGCGCCGGCGAAACTCGAAAAGCCCGACCAGTTGGTGCCGAACTGATAGGCCATCACCACGCCGGAGACGACGCCCATGCCGAAGCACACCGCGAAGGCCTTCGACCAGAAGCGACACAGATCGAGATAGTGCGGCTGACGTGTTTTGAGCCAGAGACCTTCCAGCACGGCGATGAAGCTCGCCAGACCAATGGAGACGGCGGGAAATACGATGTGAAACGAGACCGTGAACGCGAATTGCAGGCGCGCGAGGTCGACAGCTTCTGGAGCGGCAGTCATGTCGTGATCAATGTAGGCAAACCAACCCTGTCTATAGGGCGACCCTCACTGCCGACCGCCCCTTGTTTGCCTGCATGGTAGGACGTGCTGCACCGCAGCACGCGTGACAAGACGTCACATGCGGCGCATTGACGCGGCATCAATTGCCACGTCGATTTGCGCTAGTGGTCTGTTTTTGTGGGGATTCGCGTCCTCGCCGGGTGCGACCTCATGTCACACGCAGGCGGGCGCTACGCGAGCAATCCGGCGCCGATATTGATCGACAGGCCGAGCACGGCGAGATTGAAGAAGAACGAGAGAACGGCCTGCGCGAGCGCGGTGCGTCGCATGCGGCGCGATGTCAGCGCGATGTCTGCGGTTTGCGAGGCGACGGCGATGGTGAACGAGAAATACAGGAAATCCCAGTAATCCGGATCGCAGTCGCGCTCGGGCCAGGCCAGCGCGAAGGGCGACTCCGTATCCGTGAAGTACAACCGCGCGTAATGCAGCGTGTAGATCGTCGGCACGAGGAACCATCCGGCGATGAGCGTGGCGGCCGCGAACAGCACATGCTCCGAGGCCTGATGCGGGGCGCCGGTCTTGGCGCTCGCCAGCACGTGGATGATGGCGGCCACACTGGCGATGGCCGACAGGCTGACCACGGTGAGCACGATGGCCGCGCTCTGGTCTTCCTGCTCGGCAAAGCGCTCGATGCTGCGCTTGGGGGCGGTGACCATCATGAGCCAGATCATCGCGAGATAGGACCAGGCGCCTGTGTTCCAGCCGATCAATATGCGCGTTATCGTGCTGAACTCCCCGCTCACGAAGACCTGGACGAAGAGTCCGGCAAGCACGCCGAGAGCGATGGCGATGAGCAGTCGCGGATGGAAGCGAAGCAGATGCGGGAAAAGCTTGGCGTTCATGAGCAATGTCTGGACGGTGGCGATGGGCGGTTCGATTATCCACCAACCCGGTCATTCGCCGGTCGTGGGCGGAAATGCGGCCTGCTCGGCAGGCGGGCGGCACAGTTGTGGTGCGCCGCCGCATCGCGATGCGGCATCGTGCCCGTTGCGGTGTCACCGGGGGCGTCGCGCGCACAACGCCGCGCGGCCGATTGCGCGATTTTTCTGATGACCTCGACATCCTGCCTCGCCTTGTCCTGCGGGGCTCTGCCCAGTCTCGAGCCTATTCTGGCAAGCACATGGCACGCCATTTGCTAAGCAGTAGGCAAGGCCAACGACGGCCGAGAGAAGACAAGCGAATTTTCTGCACCGCACGCATGACTTCCGCGCGAGCGCGGACTTCGGGGCAACGGCGTCCCGAAGCCATAGGCCTGTTCACAGGCATACGGCTTCGGGGCGCTTTTTTTTTTGGCATACGAACACGAGGGTATCCATGAGCACGCTCACGCAATCGTTGAAAAGTGGCAACTGGCGCGCGCTGGTTGCGTGTTTTCTCTACTTCGACACGGGTTTCACCGTCTGGGTGATGCTCGGCCCTCTGGCGCCGTTCATCAGCAAGGACATCGCGATGACGCCCGCACAAACGGGCTTTCTCGTGGCGGTGCCGGTGCTGGGCGCGGCGATTCTGCGCGTCACGCTGGGCAACCTGTATCAGGCCTACGACGGTCGCAAGATCGCGTTGATGGGCATCACCTTGTCGGCGATTCCGTCGGTCGTGCTGCTGCTGATGCCGGGTGCGCCGTCGTACACGCTGCTGCTTGTACTCGGTGTGCTCCTCGGCATCGGCGGCGCGAGCTTCGCCGTGGCGTTGCCGATGGCAGGCAGCAACTATCCGCCGAAGGTGCAGGGGCTGGTGTTGGGTCTCGCCGCGGCGGGCAACATTGGCGCGGTGCTCGATGGCTTCATGTTCCCGGGACTGGCCGAGCACTACGGCTGGGCACGAGCGGCCGGTGCCGCCCTGCCGTTGCTCGCGCTTGCTGCGCTGGCGCTGGTGTTCTGGGCAAAGGATCAGGGTGTGAAGTCGGGCAGCGCGCCGCGCGCGTTCACGAGCTTCTTCATTACCGTGTTCGGTCTAATCGCGCTCGTGTTGTGCGTGCATGCCGGCGCATTCGGCGAAGGCAAGGCCGGTGTGTTGCTGCTGCCGGTGCTGGGCGCGTTGCTGGCGATTGCCGTGTTGCCGCGTCACTATCGCGGCGTGCTCGGCGAACGGGACACGTGGGTCATCATGCTGGTCTACAGCATCACGTTCGGTGGTTTTGTCGGCATGTCGTCGTATGTGACCACGCTGCTCATCTCGCTGTACAGCATGCCGCGCATCGAGGCGGGGCTGTTCATGTCGCTGCTCGCGTTCCTCGGTGCGCTGGTGCGTCCCATCGGCGGAATGGTGGCCGACCGAATCTCTGGCGTGCGCGCGCTGGTGCTGCTGCTCGCGGCGATTTCGGTCATCGATTTTGTCTTTGCCGCGTGGATGCCCCCGCAAGGTGCCGGTGTCGCTCTGCTCGTGCTGATCTACCTGTGCTTCGGTCTCGGTAACGGCGCCACGTTCCAGCTCGTGCCGCAACGCTGGCAAGGCAAGACGGGGCTGATGTCGGGCATCATCGGCGCGGCCGGTGGCATTGGCGGCTTCTACCTGCCGGTCATCATGGGCATGGCCAAGGAATCGACGGGCAGTTACCAGATGGGCTTCGCCACGTTCGGCGCACTGGCGGCGCTGGCGTTCTTGCTGGTCGTCGCCCTGCGCACGCGCTGGATGTCGTGGGCACTGCCCGCGGAGATGGTCGGTGGCGCGGTCCTCGCAGGCGGCGTGGCGCACGTCGAGTAAGCGAAACGCGTCCGCGCACTCGCGGCCCGTCGATGCTTCGGCACGACGGGCCGTTTGGCTTTCTGGCGCAGCTTCGCGCTCGATGTCTCAATCCAGACCGGCCGGCGCGTTTCCCCATCCATCGGCGCCTGTAGCCCAATGGCACCGTGGCTGTGCGCCAGAAGCATCACACGTCACACGCCCTGGCGGAACAGCCCGTTGAGCGTGGCGCCGCTGGTGGCGCCGTCGAACCCGTCGAAGCGCCCTTGGGCGAGCGCCTGCGCGGCGTGCATGAAGCCTCCCCATGCCGCGCGAGCCAGTGCACCGCCCACGCTTACGCGCCGCACGCCAAGTTCGGCAAGCGCCTGCAATGTCATCGGCGACGTCGCGCCAATCAGCACGTTCACCGGTTTGGGCGCCACGGCCGTGACGACGGCCCGGATTTGCTCGACCGATTGAATGCCCGGTGCGTAGAGGCAGTCGGCACCTGCCTCTGCATAGGCTTGAAGGCGTGCAATGGCGTCGTCGAGATCGGGCACGCCCGCGAAGAAATTCTCTGCACGACCGATGAGGAGGGTGTCGCCGCCCGTCTCGTCGATCGCTCGGCGCGCGGCTTTCATGCGCGCGACGGCTTCGTCGAGCGGGAAGAGCGGCGCGTTGACGTCGCCCGTCGAGTCTTCGATCGACAAGCCGGCGACGCCTGTTGCCACGGCCATCTTGACGCTGTGCGCGACTTCGTCCGGCGTGCTGCCGAAGCCGCTTTCGAAGTCGGCATTGACGGGCAGATCGGTGGCGTCGACGAGCGTGCGCAAATGCGCGAGTACGGTGTCGCGTGTCACGCCATTGTCGGGTTGCCCGGTCGACCAGGCGAAGCCCGAGCTGGTCGAGGCAATCGCCTTGAAGCCCGCGTGTTCGAGATACCTCGCGCTGCCTGCGTCCCAGGGGTTCGGGATGACAAAGCAACCGGCGAGGTGGAGTTCGCGAAACGCGACGCGTTTTTCGGCGGTGCTACGTGGCATGGTGTGTCTCCTGTAGGGGGGGGGGGCGCAGCTCCGCTCACGCCGCGCACGCAAGCCCGATCATCGCGGTTTTGCACCGGCCTCGCAAGGCAGCCCCGAGGCGATCCAAGGCGTAATATCGACCGTCAGATGTTTTTATCTCGTACACCCGCGCGCAGCGTGTAATCCCGTGTAACACGTTTTTCGAGGGAACTTCAGGAATAAGCGCGATTCCATTGGCGTTATGTAATCATCCTCTTCTGTATTTTCAGGATCACCGACGTGAATTCTCAGCCCCCCTCCGCGACGTCCGTGTCTGCCCCCCCGAGCGGCGTGGCCTTGCACGACGACGCCAAGTACACCCGTGTGGCGATGGTGTTGCACTGGGCGGTCGCCTTGCTGATGCTCGGCAACATCGCGATCGGCCAGACGATTGCCTTGCTGTCCGACGCCACGCTCGAAAAAATCGACGTGCGCTTCTGGATCGATCTGCACAAGTCCATCGGAATTACCGTGCTGGGGCTCGCGATTCTGCGCGTGCTGTGGCGCGCGACACATCGTCCGCCCGCGCTCTCGCACGTGTTTGCATCATGGGAGCGCACGGCGGCGCATCTCGCGCATTGGCTGCTTTATGTCTTGATCGTCGTGCTGCCGCTCACGGGCTGGGCGCACGATTCGGCGTGGGTCGCCGCCTCGACCCATCCGCTGGTGCTGTTCGGCATCGTGCCGTTCCCGCGCATGGGTTTTCTGATGGCGTTGAGCGATGCGAGCAAGGACTACTGGCACACCTTGCTGGGTAACGTCCATACCTACTGTGCTTATGTCTTGTACGTGCTGCTGGCGTTGCACATTGGCGGGGCGCTCAAGCATCAGTGGATCGACCGCCACCCGGTGCTTGGCCGGATGCTGCCGTGAGCGCGGAAACAACGGGGAAGGCGTCGCGGCTCGAAGTGGCCCGCGAGCTTCACTCACCGCGCTTCACGCGACCGCCGACGCCGCTGGCGAGTTGGCTGGTGCATACGGGCGTGGCAGCGCTGTGGTGTCTGTTGTTCGCGCAGGCATTCTTTCTCAAGGGCGTGTTCGCGTGGGGCACCGGGGTCGCCTATGTCGCGTACGACACGGTGCTGCTGGCATTCGTATTCTGGCAAGCGTGGCGTCTGATGCGCCCCGACCCCGACGAGACTTCCTCTGACGCAGGTCATGAAGGCGCCGCCGTTCGATTGACGCTCGGCGTGGTGGTCGCGGCGCACAACGAGGCGGCGGCGTTGCCGGTCACGTTGCGCGCGCTGATGACGGGGCGACGGGTCCCGGACGCCATTGTCATCGCCGACGACGGCTCGCGCGATGGCACGTTCGCATTGCTCACGGGCGAGTATGGGCTCATCGACCCCGGCGAAGGCGGGCTGAGCGCACCGAGTGCGCGCTACCCGAATCTGCAATGGCTGCGCGTGCCGCACGGGGGCAAGGCGCGTGCGCTCAACGCGGCGCTCGTGGATATCGATACGGACATCGTGATGACGGTCGACGCCGACACGTTGCTCGACGCCGAGGCGTGCGCCGCGATGCACGCCGCGTTCGCGCGTCGACCCGGGCTCGTGGCCGCGACTGGCGTGCTCACGCCGGTGTGCGGCCGCACGGCGAGCGCGCGCGTGTTACAGCTTTTCCAGACGTACGAGTACATCCGAAACTTCATCTCGCGTTATGCCTGGATGCACGCCGACGGCCTGCTGCTGATTTCGGGCGCGTTCGCGTGTTTCCGGCGCGAGGCGGTACTGGCCGTTGGCGGATTCGATCCGGCTTGTCTTGTCGAGGACTACGAACTGATCCATCGCCTGCGTCGCTATTCGGTCACGCATGGGCTTGGATGGGAGGTGCGCGTGGTGGGCGGTGCGCAAGCGATCACCGATGCGCCGAGCACGCTCACGAGCTTCCTGCGTCAGCGTCGCCGCTGGTTTGCGGGGTTTCTCCAGACGCAATACTGGTATCGCGATATGGTCGGCAACGGCCGCTATGGCAATCTCGGACGCTGGATGTTGCCGGTAAAGGCATTCGATACGCTTCAGCCGATCTACGGGCTCACCGCGTTCGCGCTGCTCGTCTCGTTCGCCTTCGACGGTCATGTCGGCGTGCTGCTGCCGGTCTCGGGCATCATTCTCGGCAAGATCGGCATCGATCTCGGCTTTCATCTCTGGTCGGTGCATGCGTACCGCCGCTGGACCGGACACAACACCGGTACGAGCTTCGGATGGGCGCTTGTCGCGGCAGTATTGGAGCCGTTTTCGTTCCAACTGATGCGACACACGGGCGCCGCGCTGGGCTGGGGGCACTTCCTGACCGGACGCCAGCGTTGGGGCGTTCAGGTGCGACGCGGTATCCTGTCGGGCGAGCGCGGGACGGGGGTGTCCCGCGAGGAATGATTTTCCGGCAGTGTTTTCTTCAAATGATTCGATTTTCAACGGGGTGGGTGATGGGATGCGCGCTCAGCGGCCTGTTGAGCGTGGCCGGGTGTAGTGTCCCCGAGCGCAAGCCGTCCGGTCCCGACTACGCTGCACTGGGGGGCGCGGCCGAGGTGCGCGGCGACTGGGACGGCGCACGCCGGGCCTTCGGGCAGGCGGTGCTTGTGGCTGACCAGTCGGGCTGGCCGGCGTCGCATCGCGCGGCCATGCACTTCGACTATGGCCGGGCGCTGGGGGTGACCTGCTACTACCCCGAAGCCGAACGCGAGCTGAGCCTTGCGTACGATCTCGATATCCTCACCGGGCACTACCGGTATCCGGCGTTGATCGAGTTGGCGCGACTGTCGCTGGTTCAGCGGCAGTACGCAGCGTCGGTGAAGTACTTCAGCCGGGCGCTGGACGCGCTCGATCGCATGGAGCTGGCCCGCAAGGTGCCGTTCGCTTACGCCGAGGTGCTCGACGACTACGCGCTGGCCCTGGGGGGCGCGGGCGACGCAGACGCCGCCACACACATCATCGATCGCGCCTCGAAAGTGCGCGCCGGCCTGGACGAGGCCGTGCGTGCGCAGGCGACATCGCGCACCCCATACGGTCAGCACTGCGGGCAACTGGCGGCGGGGGCAAGATGAACCCGATGCGCGTTTCCCTGGAAAGCGCGGGCGACTTTGACGACATCATTGACGTTCGCACACCGCTCGAATTTGCCGACGACCACATTCCCGGGGCGATCAACGCGCCGGTGCTCAGCAATGAGGAGCGCGTCATCGTCGGTACGATGTACAAGCAGGTATCGCCGTTCGATGCTTCGCGCGTGGGGGCCGCCATGGTGGCGCGCAACATCGCTGCCCATCTCGATACGACGTTCGCCGACAGGCCGCGCAATTGGCGGCCGCTCATCTATTGTTGGCGGGGCGGCAAGCGATCGGAGTCGATGACTCTCATCATGAACATGATCGGCTGGCGTGCGCGCCAGCTCGACGGCGGGTACAAGGCGTACCGGCGCGACGTTGTGGCGTCGCTCGGCACGCTGCCCTCGACGCTCGATTACATCGTGCTGGCCGGGCACACGGGCAGCGGCAAGACCCGTCTGCTGCACGCGCTGGCCGGCGTGGGTGCCCAAACGCTCGATCTCGAGGCGCTGGCGAAGCATCGCGGGTCACTGCTTGGCGCAATGCCGGGCGTCGCGCAGCCGTCGCAAAAGGCGTTCGATACCTCGCTGATCGGCGCGTTACGCGGGCTCGATCCGACGCGGCCGGTGTTCGTCGAAGCGGAGAGCCGCCGGATCGGACTGATTACGCTGCCCGATTCGTTGATGTCGTCGCTGCGCGGGGCCACGATGTGTGTCGAGGTTCGCGTGGCGCTCGACGCGCGGGTCGACCTGTTGATGCAGGAGTACGGCCATTTGCTGGCGCGGCCGGAAGACTTTCGCACGCAGCTTCTCCGGCTGGTACCGCTGCATGGACGGGCGGTCATCGACCAATGGCTGACGTTGCTCGACGAGGGGCGGCAACGCGAACTCTCGGAGGTGCTCATTACCCGGCACTACGATCCGGCGTATTCGCGAAGCTCGCGCAAGATGTTGCAGGGGGTGCGCAACGCCCTCCCGTTTCCGTTTCAGCCGACGGCGCAAGATCTGGGCGCGCAGGCGCGGGCATTGCTTACGCAGTGCGGGATGGCTTGACCCCATCGTTCGCGGCTGGCTCGACGTCGCTCATTCGACTTCGCCGCTGTCGGTGTCGCCGATCTGCGCGTCTCGCTCATGAGACATGGCGGCCGCGGCGAGTGCCGTCGCGGTGGCTGGGGCTGCGTCCTTGCGCTCGCTATACCGGTCCGTGAGGTATTCGGTGCGATCCCTGACCAGAAGGGTGAACTTGTACAGTTCTTCCATCACGTCGACGACCCGATCATAGTAGGACGATGGCTTCATGCGGCCCGTCGTATCGAATTCCTGATAAGCCTTGGCAACCGAGGACTGGTTAGGGATCGTCACCATGCGCATCCACCGGCCGAGTATGCGCAGCGCGTTGACCGCGTTGAAGGATTGCGAGCCGCCGCAGACCTGCATCACGGCGAGCGTGCGCCCCTGAGTTGGCCGAAGGCTGCCGATCTCCAGCGGCAGCCAGTCGATCTGGTTCTTGAAGACGGCGCTTAGCGTGCCATGGCGCTCCGGGCTGCACCATACCTGGCCTTCCGACCACGCCGAGAGCTTGCGAAGTTCGACGACCTTCGGATGATCGGCCGGCACGCTATCGGCCAAGGGCAACCCCTTGGGATCGAAGATGCGCGTTTCGGCCCCGAAGTGCTGCAGCAGGCGCTCGGCTTCCTGCACCAGCAACCGGCTGTACGACGTCTCACGCAACGAACCGTAGAGCAACAGGATGCGGGGAGGGTGGGGGCTGACGCTTCGGGGCTCGAGTTTGCGGAGATCCGGCAGGTCGAGCACCGCGCTACTGACGTTGGGCAGCGTGGCGCTCATTTCACTCGCCGTCCGCTGGCGTCGACAACGGCCTCGCCATCCTCTTTCGTGAAGGCCCCCTTTTGCGGCGAGGGCAGGATATCGAGCACGACTTCAGAGGGGCGGCACAGCCGCACGCCCAGCGGCGTGACGACGAACGGGCGGTTGATCAGGATCGGGTGCGCGAGCATGGCGTCGAGAAGCTGGTCGTCTGTGAGGGCCGGATCGGCGAGGCCCAGTTCTGCATAGGGCGTGCCATTCTCCCGGAGCGCTTCGCGCACGGTGAGTCCGGCGTCGCGAATCAGGCTTTGCAGTACCTCGCGCGTCGGAGGGGCACTCAGGTATTCGATGACCGTGGGTTCGATGTCTGCGTTGCGGATGAGCGCCAACGTATTGCGCGACGTGCCACAGGCCGGGTTGTGATAGATGGTGACGGACATGACGCTTCCTTATTTCGATTCGTACCAGTGCCGCGAGCGATTGACGACCCCGACCACGAGCAGCATCACGGGCACCTCGATCAGCACGCCGACGACCGTGGCGAGTGCTGCGCCCGACTGAAAGCCGAAGAGGCTGATGGCGGTGGCGACCGCCAGCTCGAAGAAGTTGCTGGCGCCTATCAGTGCTGACGGACCGGCGACGCAGTGCGCCACACCGAGCTTGCGGTTGAGCAAGTACGCCAGACCTGAGTTGAGCAGCACCTGAATGAGGATCGGGACGGCCAGCAGCAGGATGATCAGCGGTTGCTCGACGATGGCATTGCCCTGGAACCCGAAGAGCAGCACGAGCGTGGCGAGCAGCGCCGTGATGGCGTAGGGTCCCAATGCCCCGACAACACGTTGATACGTCGCTTCTCCTTGGGCCAGCAGGGCGCGTCGGATGGCTTGTGCGATCACGACCGGGGCGACGATGTAAAGCGCGACCGAAGTGATGAGCGTATCCCAGGGGACGGAAATCGAGGACAACCCGAGCAGCAGGCCGACGACCGGGGCGAAGGCCACGACCATGATGGTGTCGTTGAGGGCTACTTGAGAGAGCGTGAAGTAGGGATCGCCCTTGCAGAGCTGGGACCAGACAAAGACCATGGCGGTGCAGGGCGCGGCGGCCAGAAGGATCAGGCCGGCAAGGTAGCTGTCGAGTTGGTCGGCGGGCAGCCACGCGGCAAACACATGGCGCACGAAGATCCACCCCAGCAGCGCCATCGAGAATGGCTTGACGAGCCAGTTCACGAACAGCGTGACGCCGATGCCTCGCCAATGGCCGGCGACCTGGCCCATCGCGCTGAAGTCGATCTTGATCAGCATCGGGATGATCATCACCCAGATGAGCAGCCCCACGGGTAGGTTGACCTGCGCGACTTCCATACCGCCGATGGCGTGGAAAAGGCCGGGTAGCCATTGACCGAGCAAGATGCCCGCGATGATGCATAGCGCGACCCAGGCGGTCAGATACCGCTCGAAGAAGCTGATGCTCGGGGGTTGCAGCGCGGGCGCGGCTTTGGGTGAGGCACTCATTGGCTGGACTCCGCAACGACGTTGCAGAACGAGGCGGGCGTGCAGGGGACACCGCCGCAGCAGTTCTGCGTGAGGTAGCCGAGCAGCGCGTTCATGGTTTCAAAGTGCGCCATGTAGATGATCGAGCGACCCTCCTGGCGGCTGGCGAGCAGCTTGGCGCGATGCAGTTCCTTGAGGTGGAACGACAGCGACGAGGCGGGCATGTCCAAGAGTTCCGCGATGCGCCCGGCGGGCAGGCCCTCGGGGCCGGCCTGCATCAGAAGGCGGAACACCGCCAGACGAACGGCGTGGGCAAGCGCGGCAAGCGCTTCGAGCGCGGTATTGGTTTCCATATTTCGAATGTAGTGGAAATATGGAATTATTGCAAATTGTTGTCGCGATCCGATGTTGGGCGAGTAAGCGCGAGCGTTGGGAGCGTCTCAATCGCCGAACGCTTCGATCATGCGCTGTTTCGTGAACTCGACGAAGGCCTTCGCGAGTTGCGAGGGCGGGTGCTGGTTCGACGTGACCAGCGAGAAGCCCGACAAGACCGATGGCTCGAACGGCTTGACGATGACGCGTCCCGCCGCGTACCGGGCCGTCACCTGGTCGATGATCGACACGCCCGCGCCGTGCTGCACAAGCACGCAAATCGCCGCGGACAGTTGCGACTCCGCGCTCATCACCCGATCGATCCGTCGCTCGGCAAAGATCTGGTCGATATACATCCGCCCATCGAACTCCTTCGGGTACGACACGAACGATTCGCCGCGCAAATCCTCAGGATGGATCACGTCGCGATCCGCGAGTCGATGTCCGTGCGGCAGGATGCAACGCATGGGGGCGCGGTGCAGCGTTTCAATGTTCACGCCGGCATGCGTGATCGGGTGCGCGATGAACCCGACATCGCAACGCCGCCCGACCACCATATCGATAACGATGCTCGACGCGTGAATCAGCAACGTCGTGCTGATGCCCGGATGCTCGCGCATGAACTCCGTCATCGTGGTGGGCAGGAACTCCAGCGCGAGCGCGGGAGCGCCAGCGACATGCAGCGAACCGCGCCGCAGCGACTTGATCTGCTCGGCCGTCTGCGCAATGCGATCGATGCCCGCAAACGAACGCTCAACCTCCTCGAACAGCACCATCGCTTCGGGCGTCGGGTTCAGTCGGCCGTTGCTCCGGTCGAATAAGGAAAACCCTATATCCGCCTCGAGATCGTTGATCAGACGT
>NZ_KB290516.1:41339-81531 GCF_000282835.1 Pandoraea sp. B-6
TGCGAAACGTGGAGCATGTCCGCCGCCCGAGTGACCGTCTGGCGCAGGATCAGCGCGCGAAATGCCTCCAACTGCCGGATCTTCATGGGAACCTCATCCCCCTCACGCCATAACATTTATGTATGGGCGGGCGAAAAAATGTGATTTGACGGTGCTTGCGTCGAAAATGAACCTACGTAAACCACGCAACTGGTTGTGGGTTTTTTGAAATTGCCGGGCCATAACATCACATAACCCTACTTCACGCAAGGAGCTTATCGATGAAGACTGTCGTTCCCCAAACGCTTCGCAAGCTTGCCCGCGCCGCGGCCATTTCGGTCGGTGTCGCCGGAACGGTATTCGGCGCCAGCGCTGCCTACGCCGACACCACGTTGTATGTCGGCGCTTACGGTGGTTCGTTTGAACAGATGCTCAAGAAGGACGTCATTCCCAGTTTCGAGCAGGCGAACCCCGGCACGAAGGTGGTGATCGTGCCCGGCGATTCGACGACCAACCTCGCGAAGTTGCAGGCGCAAAAAGGCAAGGCCGGCATGGATGTCGTCTTCCTCGATGACGGCCCCATGTATCAGGCCCTCCAGATGGGCTTTTGCGGCAAGCTCGCCGACGCGCCCGTCTATCACGATCTGTACGACATCGCGAAGTTCAAGGGCGGCAACGCCGTGGCGGCCGGCCTGATCGCCACAGGCATCGCCTACAACACGCGCGTGTTCCAGGCGAAGGGCTGGCCTGCGCCGACGTCGTGGCAGGACCTGTCGGATCCGAAGTACAAGGGCAGGCTCGTGATGCCGAGCATCAAGAACACGTATGGCCTGCACGGGCTGCTGGTCGAATCGAAGATCAACGGCGGCAGCGACAGCAACATCGAACCGGGCTTCCGCGCGATGGAGAAGATCGCGCCGAACGTGCTGTCGTTCGATCCGTCGCCGGGCAAGATCGCCGAGCTGTTCCAATCGGATGAGGTCGCCATCGCCGTGTGGGGCAACGGCCGCGTTCAGGCGTTGCGCCAACAGGGCATTCCGGCCGAGTTCGTGTATCCGAAGGAAGGGGCGGTGGCGCTTGCCATGGGCATGTGCGTGGTAGACAAATCCGCCAACGAAGCGCTGGCGCAGAAGTTCGTGCAAATGATTCTCTCGCCGCAGGCCCAGGCCATTCTTGCCGAAAGTGCAGGCGTTGCGCCGTCGAACAAGAAGACGCAACTCTCGATGGCGGTGGCTGCACGTGTGCCGTCGCCCGCACAGATCGACAAGCTCATCCGTGTCGACTGGGATGTCGTCAACGCGAAGCGTGCTGAGTGGACGCAGCGCTGGAACCGTCAGATCGAGCGTTAAGTCGCACGGAGACCCTAAGCGTCATGAGCACTCCATATTTGCGTCTCGAGCAACTCGGCAAGCGCTTCGGTGAGACCGTCGCGGTCGAGGGCGTCGATCTTTCGATTGAACAGGGCGAATTCATTTCCCTGTTGGGCCCGTCCGGCTGCGGCAAGACCACCACGTTGCAGATGATCGCCGGATTCGTCGCCCCCAGCAGCGGTCGTATTCTGCTGGAGGGCCGCGACCTCACGCCGGTACCGCCGGAAAAGCGCGGACTCGGGATCGTGTTCCAGAGCTACGCGCTGTTCCCCCACATGACCGTGGCGCAGAACGTTGCGTTCGGTCTGGACATGCGCCGCGTGGACCCCGGGCAGAAGCAGCGCCGCGTGCAGGACGCGCTGGAGCTGGTGCATCTCGGCCAGCACGCGCAGCGTTATCCGCGCGAACTCTCAGGCGGCCAGCGTCAGCGTGTGGCGTTGGCCCGGGCGCTGGTGATCGCACCGCCCGTGCTGTTGCTCGACGAACCGCTCTCGAATCTCGACGCCAAGCTGCGTGAGCAGATGCAGGACGAGTTGCGCGCGATTCAACGCAAGGTCGGCACGACGACCGTCATGGTGACGCACGATCAGGCCGAGGCGCTTGCGATCAGCGATCGCGTGGTGTTGCTCAACGCTGGGCATGTGGTGCGCATCGATACGCCACATGAGGTCTATGAAGACCCGCGCGCCACGTTCGCCGCGCATTTCATCGGGCAGACCAATCTCATCTCCGGTCAACTCGATGTGCGCGGCGGCGTGGCGGTGCTCGACGCACAAGGGCACCGGCTCGCCGTGTCGCCCGCGCATGCGGGGCAGGCATCGGCGGCGCAGGGCAATGGCCCGGCGACATTCAGTCTGCGGCCCGAACGCATTCGCCTGACGTCGGCGACGGCGGGGCGGCTCGCGGGCCGAGTGGGCCAGCGCAGCTTCCACGGCAACCATTGGGTGCTTACGGTATCGACGGCCCTGGGCGAGCTGCGTGTGCTCGTGTCCAACGATGGCGTGGTGGCAGCCAACGACGGCGAAGCGGTGGGGCTGGACTGGGCCGACGATGCCTTGCGTCTCGTGCGGGAGGGGGCATGAGTGCTGCGACGTCCACGCCACCGGAGGCATCGGCCATGCCGGAAATGAAAGCGACGGCGGCAATTTCGCCGGAGATCGCCAGCCAGCGCCGCTCGGCCTGGGCGCTCGTCATGCCGGCGACGCTGTACTTCCTCGTGCTGCTCGCGGTACCGCTCGTCCTGACGTTCGTGTTGAGCCTGCATGGCTTCGACGCGAACCTGGGCGGCGTGCTGCCGACGATCTCGCTGCAGCACTATGCCGACATTCTCACGGACAGTTATTTCTACGAGATCTTCCTGCGCACCTTGCTGCTCTCGGTCGGCGTGACCGTGCTCTGCGTGCTGGTCGGCGTGCCCGAAGCTTACTTCCTGTTCCGCATGCGCGATCCGTGGCGCTCGCTCTGCCTGGTGCTCGTGCTCGGGCCGCTGCTCATCTCGGTCGTTGTGCGAACGCTGGGTTGGTCGATCCTGCTGGGCCGCGAGGGGCTGGTGAACACGGTGCTCTTGAAGCTCGGGCTGATTGGACATCCCTTGCAGCTGCTCTTCACGATGGGCGCGGTGACGGTGGCGCTGGTGCATGTGCTGGTGCCGCTCATGGTGCTCTCGGTGTGGACCTCGCTCACCCGGCTCGATCCGGCCGTCGCGCATGCGGCGCGCTCGCTCGGGGCAGGGCGTGCGACGGTGATGTGGCGGGTGGTGTTGCCACAGATCACGCCGGGCATTCTCTCCGGCAGTCTGATCGTCTTCGCGTTGACGGCGAGCGCCTTCGCAACGCCGGCGCTGATTGGTGGCCGTCGCCTCAAAGTGGTCGCGACCACGGCTTACGACGAGTTCCTCGGTTCGCTGAACTGGCCGCTGGGGGCCGCGATTGCCATCGTCCTGCTGATCGTGAACGTAGCCATCATCACCGGATACAACCGCGCCATCGAGCGGCGCATTACGCGCCGTCTGGGCTGAGGGGAATGCAGATGAATCAACAAGACTCTCGGTACGACCGCAATGGCGTGGGGGCGATCGCGTTTCACGTCGTGTTTCTCGTCTTCATCCTCGCGCCGCTGGTCGTGGTGTGTCTGGTCGCCTTCACGCCGGACGACTTCCTGTCCATTCCGACGCGGCACTTTTCGTTGCGCTGGTTCGCGTCGCTCATGAACGATGAAGACTTTCTATCGGCGCTGCGCACGAGTCTGTGGCTGGGGGTGACGTCGGCCACCGTGTCGACGGTGTTGGCAGTGCCGGCGGCGATGGGGCTGGCGCGCTACCGCTTTCCGGGGCGCGCCGCGATCAACTCGTTCCTGCTCTCGCCGCTGATGATTCCGCCGGTGGTGCTCGGCATTGCGTTCCTGCGGCTGTTCACGTTGATGAACATGGGCGGCTCGTTCGTGAGCCTCGTCGCTTGCCACGCGCTGCTGATCTTCCCGTATGCGCTGCGCCTGATCATGGCGGCGCTCGTGGGGCAGGCCGACGAAAGCGAACGTGCGGCGCGCTCGCTCGGCGCCGGACGCTGGACGACGTTCCGCCGCATCACGCTACCGGCGATCCTGCCGGGGCTGGCGGGCGGATGGGTGCTCGCTTTCATCAACAGTTTCGACGAACTGACGGCCACGATCTTCGTGACGGCGCCCACCACGATCACCTTGCCGGTGCGCATCTACATGAACATGAGCGAGACAGTGGACCCGAGTGTGGCCGCCATCTCCACGCTGCTCATCGGGCTGACGTTGGCGGTGATGCTGATCCTCGATCGCGTCTACGGGCTGAACAAGGTTCTGATCGGAAATCACTAAATCATGCAAAAAACCTACGATATCGCCGTCATCGGCGGCGGCCTGGTCGGCATGGCGATTGCCTATGGGCTTGCCAAGCGCGGGCAACGCGTCGTCGTGTGCGATGGCGAAGACAACTCGCTGCGAGCCGCACGCGGCAACTTCGGACTGGTCTGGGTGCAGGGCAAAGGCGGCACGTGCACGGACTATGCCCGCTGGTCGCTGCACTCCGCCAACCTGTGGCAGAACCTGGCTGACGAGCTCTTCGCACGCACCGGCGTTTCCATCGGCTTTCAACGTCCCGGCGGGTTCAACATCGCCCAGACGCCGGAGGAGCTGGCGAGCAAGGTCGAGAACATGCGCAAGCTGCAGGAGGCCGAACCGACCCTCCGTTACGAAGTGCTCGATCACAAGGCGCTTGCCGAGCGTCTGCCGGCCATCGGCCCCGACGTGGTGGGTGCCATCTATTCGCCGAACGACGGTCACGTCAGCCCGCTTTATACGCTGCGCGCACTATTCGCCGCGTTCGAGCAGGCAGGCGGCGAGTATGCACCGAACCTGCGTGTGACCGATATTCGTCAGACGGGCAGCGCGTTTCGCGTGAGCATGGGCGACGTGTCGCTGGAAGCCGGCCGCGTCGTGCTTGCGGCCGGTCTGGGCAATCGCGATCTCGCGCCGATGGTGGGTCTACGCGCGCCAGTCAAACCGTTGCGCGGCCAGATCATCGTGACCGAGCGCGTCAAGCCGTTTCTTGACTATCCGACCATCTACGTGCGTCAGACCGTCGAGGGCTCGGTCATGCTCGGCGACTCGGCCGAAGACGTGGGCTTCAACGACGGTGTGACGCCCGACGTGCTCGCCGACATCGCCCGGCGCGGTATTGCACCGTTCCCGCTGCTCAAGAACGTGCGCGTGGTGCGCGCGTGGGGGGCGTTGAGGGTGATGACGGACGACGGTCTGCCGATCTACGAGGCCTCCGAGGCCTGTCCGGGCGCGTTCCTCGCGACCTGTCACAGCGGCGTGACGCTTGCCGCTGCGCATTGTGAAACCCTCGCGCCGTGGATTCTCGGCGCGCCGCGTCCTGCGCTACTGGATCATTTCTATGCCAAACGTTTCGCTGCTTAAGTCGCTGGCGCGCAAGGATGGCGCGACGGTGAAAGTATTTATCGAGGGCACGCCGGCCGACGTGCCGAGCGACATGAATGTGGCGGCCGCGCTGCTCTTCGTGGGCGTGACAGCGTGTCGGACCACACCGGTCACCGGCAGCGATCGCGCGCCGTTCTGCATGATGGGCGTGTGCTTCGATTGTCTCGTCGAGATCGACGGCGTGCCCAACCGGCAGGGGTGCATGACACCGGTGCGCGAAGGCATGCAGGTGCGTCGAATGAACGGTGCGAGGAGTGTGGCATGAGCACGAAAGTCGTGGATTTGTTGGTCGTCGGGGCTGGGCCTGCGGGATTGGCGGCGGCGCTCGAAGCGAAGCGTCATGGGCTCGAGCCGCTCGTCGTCGATGAGAACGGGTTGCCCGGCGGACAGATTTATCGCAGCGTGAGCCGCTCGCCGCTGGCCGACCCGGGCGTGCTCGGGCCGGACTATCTTCGTGGGCGTGGGCTCGTCGATGCCTTTACGTCGGCCGGCATCGCCTATTGGCCGCAGACGCTCGCGTGGCAGATCGGCGCCGACAGACGCGTGTCGGTCACGCGCCAGGGCGCGGGCGGCGGAACGCTGCAGATCGAGGCCGGCGCCATCGTGCTCGCTGGCGGCGCGCAAGAACGACCGTTCCCGATTCCCGGCTGGACGTTGCCCGGCGTAATGGGCGTGGGGGCGGCGCAAACGTTGCTCAAGGCGTCGGCGCTGGTGCCCGACTCCCCTGCGGTGCTCGCCGGCTGCGGCCCGTTGCTCTATCTGTTTGCCTGGCAGCTCATCAATGCCGGCGTGCCGGTACGCGCGATTCTCGACACGGCCGAGGCAAGCGGGCGCGGCGAGGCGTTGCGTCACGCGGGCGGGGCGTTGCGCGCACCGTCGTATCTGATGAAGGGCTTCAAGCTGCTGCGGGCCATTCGCGCGGCGGGCGTGCGGCACGTCAAACATGTCGAAGCGCTGCGCGTGCTGGGAACCACGCACGCCGAGGGCATCGAGTATGTCGTGGGCGGGCGTACCGATCGCATCGACACGTCGCTGGTGTTGCTGCATCAAGGGGTGATTCCGAACACGCAGGTCACGCGCTCGATCGGGTGCGAGCATGCGTGGGACGACGCGCAACTCTGTTGGCATCCGAAGACGGACGCCTGGGGCGAGACGAGCCTGCCGGGGATCTTCGTCGCGGGGGACGGTGCGGGTATCGCCGGTGCGCTTGCCGCCGAACCCTCGGGACGACTCGCTGCCGTGCAGGCCGCGGTGAAGCTCGGCAAGCTCGACGCGGCGAAGCGCGACTCGCGCGCGCTGTCGCTGCGCCGTGAGCTGGCGGCACATATGGCGATCCGCCCCTTCCTCGATGCGCTGTACCGGCCGGCCGAGGCGTTTCGCATACCGGCCGACGACAGCACCCTCGTGTGCCGCTGCGAGGAGGTGACGGCGGGCGACGTGCGGCGCATGGCGGGCTTGGGTTGTGTCGGTCCGAATCAGACGAAAAGTTTTTCGCGTTGCGGCATGGGGCCTTGTCAAGGCCGGTTCTGCGGCTTGACCGTGGCCGAACTGCTGGCGCAATCGCAGGGCTGTGCGGTGCCGGAGGTCGGGTACTATCGCATCCGTCCTCCGATCAAGCCGGTGACGTTGGGCGAGTTGGCCACCGCGGTCGGCGGCGCCGACGTCCTGAGCGAACGTGCAGACTTTCCCAAGTAGGTGAGGGGACTCGCGCCTCCCACCCGCTACTTTTTTGATTCTTTTGGAGATGTGGTTAATGAGCGATATTCAACGCCATCACACGAACGCACGGATGAGCCGTGTCGTGGTGCATAACGGGACGGTCTACATCGGCGGCCAGACGGCAGACGATCGCAGTCAGGACATCACTGGGCAGACGCAACAAGTGCTCGCAAAGATCGATGGCTATCTGAAGGACGCCGGCATCGACAAGTCGCGTCTGCTCTCGGCGCAGGTCTGGGTGAAGGACATCGAGGCCGACTTCGCCGGCATGAACGCCGTGTGGGATGCGTGGACGAGCCCGGGTAATACCCCGACGCGTGCTACGGTAGAGGCGCGTCTGGCAGCCCCCGATCTGCTCGTCGAGATTGCCGTGATCGCCGCTGCCAAGTAATCGGAGCAACCTTAAGGTGTAAGAATGGAGGGTCCGCGAATGTGAGCGGGCTTCTTCTTCTTCGTCAGTGTGCGATGCGCGGCGCCGTGATGCCATGTCGGCGCCGCTTACATCCCGAATTCGCGTAGCCCTTCGAGGTCGAGGATCGTCAACACGCCGTAGTCGACCTTGACGAGCTTGGCCTGCTCCAGCACCTTGAGCGCCAGGTTGACGCGCTGCCGTGAAACGCCGGCGAGATAGCTCAGCTCTTCCTGTGAAATCTGTACGGTGGTGTCGTCGGACGGATAGAGCGTCGGGTTGAACATCGACGACAGGGAGCGCGCAACGCGCGCGTCGGTGTCGAGTAATCGTTCGTGCTCGACCGCCGCGATGAACTGACCCAGCCGCTCATTGAGCTGAAGCGTGAGAAAGCGATTGAAGGGAATGCTCGTGTCGAGCAACCAGTCGAACGTGGCAATCGGCATATGGGCAAGGACGGAATCGCGCAGTGCCATCACATCGTATTTACGGTTCTCGCGCTTGAGCACCGACCCTTCCCCGAACCATGCCCCCGCAGGCACGCCCGTGAACGTGACGGACTTCCCGCTGGCCGATGCCGTCGCGATCTTCACCAGTCCGTCGATGACGCCAAACCAGGCGTGCGACGGGTCTCCCTTGCGGCACACATAGCCACCGCTCTCGACCGGCCGCACCTGAATCTCGGCCACGACACGTTCGCGTTGCGCGGGCGTTAGTCCTTGCGCCCATACGCTGCGTTGCAACAGGGTTTCGAGCGACATATAGGGACTTTCCCTTGATTGTCATCCGGGTGACAAATCCGTCGTGATCCATGAGGTATCGTCGCCTTGCCTGAGAGCGGCGCGACAAGTCTTCACGGCGATTCGTGCACGACGCCGAAGTGCAAGTATAGAAGCTGCCTGTCGCCAGGGATAGTCGTCGCCGCTCCATGGTGCCGACGATCACAAGCCATCGTGAATGACGAAGTGCCACTAAAAATGACGTCCGTCAGAGACGTTGCTAGCTGTAGAGAGCGTGCCACACGCACGCGCGCCGACCGAGCCACGCCACGCCCCTCGACACAAGTCGAATCGTGGCGAGACACAGGAGACAGGCATGCAGGAGCGGACCACTTTCCCGCGTTTGTTGTTGGCCCACGCGGCCACACGCGGCACCCGCACGGCATATCGGGAAAAAGATCTGGGGATCTGGCAATGCTGGACCTGGCACGCCGCCGCGCAAGAAGTCCGGATGCTGGCGTGCGCGCTGGCCGCCGCGGGCTTCAAGCGCGGAGATAACCTCGCCATTGTCGGTAATAACCGCGTTCGCCTGTACTGGGCAATGACGGCCGCGCAAGCGCTCGGCGGCGTCGCCGTGCCGCTCTATCAGGACGCCGTGGCAGCGGAAATGACGCATGTGCTCGACGAGGCCGAAATCGATTTCGCCATCGTCGAAGATCAGGAGCAGGTCGACAAGCTGTTGGCGCTGCGCGCCCAGGTGCCGAGGCTATCCCACATCATTTACGAAGATTCGCGAGGCCTGCGGGGCTACGATGCCGCGGGACTGCAGTCATACGTGTCGGCCATCGAGCAGGGGCGCGAGTTCGACGCCAGGCACCCGCGCCACTTTGACGATGCCGTGGCCGGCGGCGAGCCCGACGATACGGCGACCATCCTCTATACCTCCGGCACGACGGGCAAGCCCAAGGGCGTATGCCATTCGCACGCGGGGCTGATTGGCGCAGCGTTTCACGGAAGTGCATTCGATCGCCTCGGCCCCGGCGACGAAGTGCTGTCGTACCTGCCGATGGCTTGGGTGGGCGATCATCTGTTTTCTTACGCGCAGGCGCTGGTGGCGGGATTCACCGTCAACTGTCCGGAGTCGCCCGAAACCATCGCCACCGATATGCGCGAGATCGGGCCCACCTATTACTTTGCGCCGCCTCGCGTCTACGAGAACGTGCTCACGCAAGTGATGATTCGCATGGAAGATGCGAGTCGGGTCAAGCGCGTGATGTTCGCGCACTTCATGAACGTGGCGAACCGGTGCGGCGCGGCGGTGCTCGACGGTCGTGCGGTGTCGTGGCTCGATCGGGTCCAGTACGCACTCGGGAATCTTTGTGTGTACGGCCCGCTGCGCAACACGCTCGGCATGAGCCGGATTCGCACGGCATACACCGCTGGCGAGGCGATTGGCCCGGATCTGTTTCGGTTCTATCGCGCAATCGGTATCAATCTGAAGCAGTTCTACGGGCAGACGGAGACGTGCGCATATGTCTGCCTGCAACCGGATCGAGAGGTGCGATTCGACAGCGTGGGGCCGGTCGCGCCCGGGATGGACATCAAGATCGCCGACAACGGCGAAGTGCTGGTGCGCGGGGTGGGCTTGCTCAAGGCGTACTACAAGCGGCCCGATGCCACGTGCGAAGCCCTCGACGAGGCTGGCTATTTCCGCACGGGCGACGCCGGCATCATCGATGCCGATGGTCATCTGCGCATCATCGATCGGGCCAAGGATGTCGGCAAACTGGCCTGTGGGTCGTTGTTCGCGCCGAAGTTCATCGAGAACAAGCTCAAGTTCTTCGCGTACATCAAGGAGGCGGTGGCATTCGGCGACGGTCGCGACGGGGTGTGTGCCTTCATCAACATCGACATGGATGCCGTGGGGAACTGGGCGGAGCGGCAGAACCTCGCCTACGCCGGATATGTGGACCTGGCCTGCCATCCGCGCGTCGCCGAACTGATTCTGGGTTGCGTGGAGACTGTGAATGCGGATCTCGCCAAGGAGCGCGCCTTTTCCGCCGCGCAGGTTCAGCGCTTCGTCATTCTGCACAAGGAGCTGGACCCGGATGACGACGAACTGACGCGCACGCGCAAAGTGCGCCGCACGTTCATCGCGCAGAAATACGAGGTGCTGGTCGATGCCTTCTATTCTGGCAAGACGGTGCAATTCATCGAAACGCGCGTGAGGTTCGAGGACGGACGCGAAGGCAGCGTGAGTGCCACGCTCACGATACATCCGGCGCGTGTGATCGGTGCGCGCGAATCGACAGACGACCCTGCGCCTGCGGCATTGCGCTGCGCCGCTTGAGCGTCGCATCGACCAGCGCACCGACCTCAACATTGGCACTCAGCCAGGCACTTAGCGGGAGAAGGCATGCACGACATCCGGACATTTGGCGACGTTCTGCTCGATTTGCAGCACATCAGCCTGTCGTTTGGCGGCGTGAAGGCATTGACGGATATCTCGTTCGACGTTCGCGAGCACGAGATCCGCGCGATCATCGGCCCCAATGGCGCGGGCAAAAGTTCCATGCTCAACGTGATCAACGGCGTCTACCACCCGCAGCAGGGCGCGATTGTCTTCCGTGGGCAGTTGCGACAGCGAATGCATCCGACGTCGGCCGCGCGCCAGGGCGTGGCGCGCACGTTTCAGAACATCGCGCTGTTCAAGGGCATGACGGTGCTCGACAACATCATGACGGGCCGTAACACCCGAATGCGCTCGGGCCTGCTGGCCAGCGCGCTCTGGTGGGGCCGGGCGCGGCAAGAGGAAATGGCGAATCGCGTCAAGGTCGAAGAGATCATCGACTTTCTCGAAATTCAGCACATCCGGAAGACGCCGGTCGGACGTCTGCCTTACGGTCTGCAAAAGCGTGTCGAGTTGGCGCGCGCGCTTGCCGCCGAACCGGGGCTGCTGTTGCTCGACGAGCCGATGGCCGGCATGAATCTCGAAGAGAAGCGCGACATGTGCCGCTTCATCCTGGACGTCAACGAAGCGTTCGGCACGACGATTGTGTTGATCGAACACGACATGGGCGTAGTGATGGATATCTCCGATCGGGTCGTGGTGCTCGATTATGGCAAGAAGATCGGTGACGGAACTCCCGCTGAAGTCAGGGCGGACCCCGAAGTCATACGTGCCTATCTGGGGGTAGCGCACGGAATGCCCGCCGCCGCATGACGGCCAGGCGATAAGCGATTGCCGGCAACGCGTTGGCAACTGGGAGACATCGATGCAGTTCTTTATGGAAATCCTGATCGGCGGGCTGCTCTCCGGGGTGATGTATTCCCTCGTCGCGCTCGGCTTCGTGCTGATCTTCAAGGCATCTGGCGTGTTCAACTTTGCCCAGGGCGCGATGGTGTATTTTGCGGCGCTGTCGGTGGTCGGCCTGATGGAGCACGGCTTGCCGCTGTGGCTGGCCGCGATTGGCGCATTCGGCGTCATGGTGTTGATGAGCCTGGCGACGGAGCGCTTCGTGCTGCGAAAGCTGGTGAACCAGTCGCCTATCACGTTGTTCATGGCGACGATCGGGCTGTCGTTCTTCCTCGAAGGCCTCGCGCCTTTGTTGTGGGGCAATGAGGTGCGCCCGCTGTCGCTGGGCATCGTCGACGAGCCCATCGCATCGATCCTGGACTCGACGGGCGTGCTCGTGAGCCGCTTCGATCTGGCCGCGGCCGGCATTGCCGCCGTGCTGGTGGCGTTGCTGGCGTTGTTCTTCAAGGCCACGCGCATCGGCCGCGCGCTTCGTGCCGTGGCCGACGATCACCAGGCGGCGCTCTCGCTGGGTATTCCATTGCAACGCATCTGGGTCGTGGTGTGGAGCGTCTCCGGGTTCGTTGCGCTCGTTGCCGGCATGCTCTGGGGATCGCGCAACGGCGTGCAGTTCGCGCTGACGATGACCGCGCTCAAGGCGCTGCCGGTGCTGATCCTGGGTGGCTTCACGTCGATTCCGGGGGCGATTGTCGGGGGATTGATCATCGGCGCGGCGGAAAAGCTCGCGGAGATCTACGTGCCGCAACTGCTGGAAAGTCAGTTCAGTGGGAATTTCGGGGGCATCGAGGGCTGGTTCCCTTATGTCTTTGCGCTGCTGTTCCTGCTGGTTCGCCCGGAAGGACTGTTTGGCGAGCGGCATATCGATCGGGTCTGAGCCGACGGCTGTCAACTCCAAACGAACGTACAAGCATTTACCGCAGAGGCCATCCATGTTCTATCGCGAAGCCGGGCAGTTCAAGACCTCTTACGAAGCCGATAGCCAGATCTTTCCGATCCGCCAGGATCGGTTCGCCGTCTGCGCTTTGCTTGCCGTCGCGTTCGGCGTGCTGCCGTGGGTCGCCTCCGAATACTGGCTTACGGCGATTTTCGTGCCGTTTCTCGTGTTCTCGCTCGCGGCGTTGGGCCTCAACATCCTGACAGGCTATGCGGGGCAGTTGTCTCTGGGAACGGCGGCGTTCATGGCGGTGGGCGCCTACGCGTCGTACAACTTCCAGTTGCGCATCGAGGGCATGCCTATTCTTGCTTCGTTCACGCTGGGTGGCGTTTGCGCCGCAATTGTGGGCGTGGCGTTCGGCTTGCCATCGCTTCGCATCAAGGGCTTCTACCTGGCGGTCGCCACGCTGGCGGCCCAGTTCTTTGTGCTCTGGGTGCTGACGAAATTTCCATGGCTCTCGAACCACAGTTCGTCCGGGGTGATCACCGCGCAGAAGATCTCGATGCTCGGCGTCGACGTTGACACGCCGGTACGCAAATACCTGTTCGTGCTCGGCGTCGTCACGGTGATGGCGCTCGTGGCGAAGAACCTGGTGCGATCGCACATCGGTCGCGCGTGGATGGCGGTACGCGACATGGACGTCGCTGCCGAGGTGATCGGTATTCCGCTGATGCGCGTCAAATTGCTTGCCTTCGCGGTCAGCTCCTTCTATTGCGGTGTGGCTGGCGCGCTGTATGCCTACTGTTACCTCGGTTCCGTCGAGCCGGACGGCTTCTCACTGGATCTGTCCTTTCGCATCCTGTTCATGATCATTATCGGCGGCGTTGGCAGCGTTCTGGGGAGCTTTCTGGGCGCTGCATTCATCCTGCTGTTGCCGATTCTGCTCGATAGCGCGTTGCCAGCGATGGCCACGCTTATGCACTTGCCGTTCACGAATGCGACCGTTTCGCACATTCAGTTGATGGTGTTTGGCGGGCTCATCATCTTCTTCCTGATTGTCGAGCCGCATGGGCTGGCGCGGCTTTGGCAAATTGCCAAGGAGAAGTTGCGCATCTGGCCCTTCCCGCATTGAGGTTGGACACGGTGGCGCACGGTGCGTCGTGCGGTACCGCAGCAGCGTTTGCCATGAAAAAAACCACAGACGGAGACACAGCATGAACACGAAACAATTGACGGCATCGTTAGGCATGGCGCTCGTGCTTGGCATGGGGGGCGCCGGCGCGTCGTTTGCGCAGTCGAACGATCAGTTCATCGCACTTGCCGACTACCGGGTCGGCCCGTATGGGGCGAACGGTCAGTCCTTCTATGGCGGCTTTATCGACTATCTGCAATACGTGAATCTCAAGCATGGCGGTGTCAACGGCGTGAAGTTGACATGGGAGGAGTGCGAGACCGAGTACAACAACGCCAAGGGCGTGGAGTGCTACGAGCGTCTCAAGGGAAAGAACCCGGTCACCAAGGGCACGGCGTACCACGTGATGGCGACGGGCATTTCGTACGCGCTGATCGACAAGACGGCGACGGACAAGGTGCCGCTCGTGATGATGGGCTACGGCCGTACCGATGCGGTGGATGGCTCGGTATTCCCGTGGGCGTTCCCGCTGGTCACGACGTACCAGATGCAAGCGTCGGCCATTATCAAGTTCCTGGCCGACAAGAACCATGGCTCGCTGAACGGGAAGAAGATCGTCTACCTGTATCACGACTCGGCGTATGGCAAGGAGCCGATTGTCGCCTTGCAGGCCGAATCGAAGATCCACAAGTTCAACCTGATCGAGATTCCGGTGGCGCATCCGGGGAACGAGCAGGGCGCGCAATGGTTGCGAATTCGTCAGGAAAACCCCGACTACGTCGTGTTCTGGGGCTGGGGCGTGATGAACCAGACCGCACTCAAGGCAGCGCAAAAGGTCGGTTATCCGCGCGACAGGATCGTCGGTAGCTGGTGGGCCGGCTCCGAGGAAGACACGATTCCGGCGGGCCCGGCGGCCAAGGGGTACATGAGCGCGACCTGGAACGTGGCGGGCAAGCAGGTGCCGCTGATCGCCGACATCGAGAAGGTGGTCTATGGCGCAGGCAAGGGCAATCTGCAAGATTCGTCGAAGGTTGGCTCCGTGCTCTACAACCGCGGCGTGTCTGCGGCGGTCGCTACGGTCGAGGCGCTCAATACCGCTCAGAATAAGTTCGGCAAGGGCCGGGTCATGACGCCGGAGCAGGTGCGTTGGGCGCTCGAGAATCTGAATATCGACGCGGCCCGCCTGAAGACCCTGGGCGCCACGGGGCTGCTGCCCGACATCAAGACGAGCTGTGAGGACCACGAGGGCTCAGGCAAGGTGCGCATCCAGCAATGGGATGGGGCCAAGTGGGTGATGGTATCCGACTGGATCGAGGGCAATCGGCGTCTGATTCACCCGTTGTTCGAAGCGTCGGCCAAGCAGTATGCGAAAGAGAAGGGAATGACACCCGCCTGCTACAAGATGTGATCGACGCCGTCGTCCGCACGGCGAAGCGCAGTGCGGACGACGGTCGACGACCTACCGTCGCATCGATCCTGGAGTCATGCATGGAAGCGAGTTTGAGCGTCAACAATATCGAAGTCATCTACGACCACGTCATTCTCGTGCTCAAGGGCGTGTCGCTGACGGTGCCCGAGGGCAAGATCGTTGCATTGCTCGGGGCCAATGGGGCTGGCAAGAGTACGACGCTCAAGGCGATTTCGAATCTGCTGCAGGCCGAGCGCGGCGAAGTGACGAAAGGCACGATCGACTATCGCGGCGAGCGCGTCGAGAAGCTTACGCCGAACGGCCTCGTCACACGGGGCGTGATCCAGGTAATGGAGGGACGTCATTGCTTCGCGCACCTGACCATTGAAGAAAACCTGCTGACGGGCGGCTATGTGCGTCACGCGTCGCGTAGCGCACAACAACATGCGCTGGAGCGCATCTACGCCTATTTCCCGCGCTTGAAGACGCGACGCAAATCACAGGCGGGCTACACCTCGGGGGGCGAACAGCAAATGTGCGCGATCGGGCGCGCGATGATGGCGCAGCCGTCGATGGTGCTGCTCGATGAGCCGTCGATGGGGCTTGCACCGCAGGTCGTCGAAGAGATCTTTGCGATCGTGCGTGATTTGAATCAGCGCGAGAACGTCAGTTTTCTGCTGGCAGAGCAGAACACGATGGTGGCGCTGCGCTATGCGGACTACGGTTACATCCTTGAGAACGGGCGTGTGGTGATGGACGGCGACGCGGCATCGCTGCGCGATAACGAGGACGTCAAGGAGTTCTATCTTGGCATCGCCAAGGACGGGGACAACAGTGCGGGGAGCTTCCGCAACGTCAAGAGTTATCGACGACGCAAGCGCTGGATTGCGTGAGCGCTTGAGCGCTCGCGCTTGCCCGTGTGGACGATTGTGCACCGATCGTTAATCCTCAACGTATTTCCGTCACTATGAACGATTACTTCGACAAACTGGAAACCCGTGCGCCGGAGGTTCGCGAAAAGGCGCTGTTGGCGGCGTTGCCGACGCAGGTCGGACACGCTCAGGCGCACGCGGCGTATTTTGCACAAGCGCTCGGGGCGGTGGACGCGCGAGAGATCGGTTCGCGCCATGCACTGGCGGGTCTGCCGGTGACGCGCAAGTCCGACCTGACGGCGTTCCAGGTGCGTCATCCGCCGCTGGGGGGCTTGAATGCCACGCCTGTCGGCGCCCTGGCGCACGTCTATCAATCGCCCGGGCCGATCTATGAGCCGGACGGGCGCGGCAGCGACTGGTGGCGGTTTGCGCGCGCGATGTTTGCGGCGGGACTGCGCGCCGGTGATCTGGTCTACAACACCTACTCGTATCACTTCACGCCGGCCGGGATGATGATCGAGACCGGCGCGGCGCGGTTGGGCTGCTGCGTATTTCCTGCGGGCGTCGGGCAGACCGAATTGCAGCTCGAGGCGATTCGTCATTTGCGACCGGTCGCCTATGCAGGCACGCCGTCATTCCTGAAGATCCTGATGGAGAAGAGCGAATCGGTCGGTGCGGATGTCGGCAGTATTCGACGCGCTACGGTGTCCGGCGAGGCGCTGCCGCCTTCGTTGCGTGAGTGGTTCCGTGCGCGTGGCGTGACGGCGCGGCAGTCGTATGGCACGGCGGATTTAGGATTGATTGCGTTCGAGAGCGACGCGCAGGCGGGGTTGATCGTTGACGAAAGCGTGCTCGTCGAGTTGGTGGAGCCAGGGGGCACGAAGCCGGTGCCCGAGGGCGAAATTGGCGAAGTGGTTGTCACGAATTTCAATCCGGACTATCCGCTGATTCGGTTTGCGACGGGGGATTTGTCTGCCGTGGAGGCGGGGATCAGCCCTTGCGGGCGCACCAATATGCGGCTCAAGGGCTGGCTCGGACGCGCCGACCAGACGGTGAAGGTGCGCGGCATGTTCGTTCATCCCGGGCAGATTGGCGAAATTGCCAAGCGCTATCCAGAGTTGGTGCGCCTGAGGCTAAGGGTGGAGGGGCGTGTCGGAGAGGATCGGATGCGCCTGATTTGCGAGACGAACACTGCGCCGCCGGAAGGCTTGGCCGCACGGGTGCAGCAAACGTTGCGCGACGTGACGCGACTGCGCGGGGACGTCGATTTCGTCACCGCCGGAACACTGCCGGTGGATGGGACGTGGGTCGAGGATGCGAGAGCTTACGACTGAGTGTCGTGTCGCGGCAACGCCGATCGTCACACCGACCGACGTTGCCGCCCGAAGCTGCCGAGGGCTTATTCGGGCACCGCCACCGACGCCGGTGCGCGATAGACGGACTTCTTCCATTGCAGCCCGATGAGGCAAACCAGCGACACGGCGGCAAGGGCGCTATAGAACAGAGCCAGCGGCCACCACTGCCCCGGCCACGCGTGGGCCAGCACGGTGCCGATCAATGGCGTCAGACCGCCGGCGATCGCCGCGCAGCACTGGTACGACAGTGAAATCGCGGAGTAGCGATAGCGTACGTCAAACGCATCGGTCATGAGCCCAGCCATCACGGCATACGAACCCGACATGCACACCACCGCAATCCCGATGCCGATGACGATGGCCACAGGCCGACCCGTCGACACCAGGGCGAACATGGGATATGGCGACAGCATCGCGAGCCCGGCGGCCCACGCAAGAAACTTGACCGGCCCGACGCGTTGCGCGATCCACCCCGAAAAGAGCTGGTTGAAGAAGTGAACGAACGCCACCACGAACAGGCAGTCCAGGATCATCTCGCGACTCAAGCCAAGCGTCTGGGTGGTGAAGCTGAGCATGAATGTGTTGAGGAACCATGCGCCGGCCACGCCGATCACGTTCGCGCCCAGGCACAGCAGGACGGTGCCCCATGCATTGCGCAGCACGTCGACGATGGGAAGGCGCGCAGGCTTCTCCCGTTCGATGGCTGCCGTGAACTCCGGGGACTCCGATACGCTCGCGCGGATGAATACACCAATGACGAGCAGTACCGCGCTGGCCAGGAAGGGCAGGCGCCAGCCCCAGCCCATCAGCGTTTCGCGCGGAAGATGTCCCACCGTCTTGAAAGCGAGCAGCGCAAGAATCAATCCGGCGGGGCTGCCGAGCTGAGCGAATGACGCAAGGAAGGTGCGCTTGCGTTGCGGCGCATGCTCGCCCGCCATCAGCACCGCGCCGCCCCATTCGCCGCCGATCGCAATGCCCTGGGCGATGCGCAACACGACGAGCAGCGTGGGCGCCAGTACCCCGACGCTCGCATAAGTCGGCAGGAAACCGATGCCGACCGTGCCGATCCCCATGATCGCCAGCGTGGCGACCAAGGCTTTCTTTCGGCCGATCCGGTCGCCGATGTGGCCAAAGATCAAGCCCCCGAACGGACGCGCGAAGAACCCGACCGCAAACGTGCCGAACGATGCCAGCGTGGCGTAGAACGGATCGCCTTGCGGGAAGAAAAGCTTGTTGAAAATGAGCGCCGACGCCATCGCATAGATATAGAAGTCATACCATTCGATGGTGGTGCCGACGAAAGCGGCGAAGGCGGCACGGCCCGGCTGACGCGCCGGGCTGCCCTGAGCGTGGTTCTGCATGAAATGTCTCCAGGTAAGGACGGCCGGTCTCGATCGCCGGCTTGTTTCGAATGGGGGCTTCGAATGCGTGTTTCGGATGATCGGTCAGCGCGTTCAGCCTTTGAGTACCCCGGCGTCGAACAACCGCTGCTGCGTTTTTGCGTCGACACCGAGCGCGTCAAGCACGGCGCGGGTATCGCCGCCGAGGGTGGGCGGGGGCGTGCGATACGTCGCTGGCGTTCGCGAGAGCTTGATCGGGGTGCCGGTGCCGCGGTACGCGCCGATTTCGACGATCAGTTGGCGGTGGCGCGTATGCGGGTGCCGGGCGACGGCATCGACGGTTTGCACCGGCCCGCACGGCACGCCGCCACGAATCAGCTCGGCCGCGAGCGGCTCGCATGCATGGGCTTGCAGAAGCGTTTCCAGGATTTCCTTCAGCTCGCGGCGATGTTCGCAACGACTGCGGTTGTCCACGAAACGCGCGTCTTCGGCGAGTTCCGGCGCGTTCAGATGCGACATCAGCTTCGCGAACTGCCGGTCGTTGCCGACAGCGAGAAAGATGGGCTCGGTCGCGGTTCGGTAGCTGTCGTACGGCGTGATGTTCGGATGGGCATTGCCGGAGCGTTGCGGCGTGCGGCCGTTGCCGAAGTAGTTGGGCAAGTGCGGATGCAGCAACGAGACGGCACAGTCGTACAGCGCGATATCGAGCGACTGACCCCGACCGCTCTTTTCGCGTTCCGCGAGCGCTAGCAGAATACCCGACAGCGCATTGAGCCCGGTGACCATGTCCACCACCGGAAGACCGACGCGCAGCGCGGGGCCTTCGCTTTCGCCATTCACGCTCATCAGTCCCGTCATCGCCTGAATGGCGGCGTCGTAGCCAGGCAGGCCGCCGAGGGTGCCGTCCGGCCCGAAGCCCGAGATCGCGCAGTGAATCAAGCGCGGATAGCGCTCGGAGAGCCTGGCGTATTCCATCCCCCAACGCTCGAGCGTGCCGGGTTTGAAGTTCTCCACGAGCACGTCGGCGCCGTCGAGTAGTTGCCACAGCACTTCGCGACCTTCCTCGCGCGACAGGTCGACGCAAATCCCTTGTTTGTTCCGGTTGACGCCCACGAAATACGAGGCCGTCTCGCCAACGAAGGGAGGGCCCCAGCCGCGCGTTTCGTCGCCGCCCGGGGGTTCGAGCTTGATCACTTGGGCGCCGTGGTCAGCGAGCGCCTGCGTGCAGTACGGGCCGCCCAGCACCCGGCTCAGGTCGATGACGCGAAGTCCCTGAAGGGCGCCGGTCACACGAGCGGCGCTCATCGCGCACCGCCTTCCTGCGTGGGCATGAGCGACATCGCGGCGTCGAGGGAGACCGGCGTCTCGTCGACCAACCGACGAAGCAACGGCGCGTCGTCACGGACGTCCTTCGGCGCGAGCGGGTCGCGCGGCAGCAGCTTGTGTTCGACGATGAGGTGGGCAAGGGCAAGCCGGCGAAAGTCGGGGGCGAGGCGCGCCGCTTCCGTCGCCATGAACACTGCCGTTGTCGCGTTGTACACGGCGCCTGCCGCCTCGCGCACGTTCTCGTCGCGGCCGCACTCCGCCACGCTGTCGAGCGCGGCGCTGGCGCGCTCGAATACGTTGCGCAGCAAGGCGACGGTGGCCGGCGGCAATGCCGTATCGTCGAGCAGCGTATGAACATATTGGCCGAGCGATGCCAGCGCGCCTTCACGTCGCGTGGCCCGTGCCACGTCCAGCGCCACGATGTTGCTCGTGCCCTCCCAGATGGAGCCCAGATGCGCGTCGCGCACGAGTCGCGGGTCGGCCCACTCCTCGATATAGCCCACGCCGCCGCGCACTTCCATCGCGTCGCCGGTGGCCTGGCGAGCGTCTCGGCATGCGCGCAGCTTCACGAGCGGGGTGAGGATGCGCACGCATTTGGCCGCCAGCGCATCGCCGCGGTCGGCGCGGGGAAGGAGCGTCGCGATTTGCATGAACATCGATCGTGCCTGTTCCGCCGGCAACATGATCTTCAGCAACTGGCGCTGCATCAGCGGCATCTCGATGAGCTTGCGACCGAAGGCCGAACGATGTCTCGCCACATGAAGCGCTTCGGTGAGGGCGCGGCGCATCAGGCCGGCCGCACGTACGCCATTGGACAGACGCGACATGTTGATCATGTCCGCCATCTGCTGGAAGCCGCGGCCCACTTCGCCGATGAGATAGGCCTCGGCGCCGTCGAGCACGATTTCGCCGCTTGCCATCGAGCGGCTGCCGAGTTTGTCTTTCAGCCGAACGATCTGATAGCGGTTGCGCGTGCCGTCTTTAAGCACCTTCGGGAGCAGGAACAGCGCCAGTCCCTTCATGCCTTCGGGCGCGCCGTCCGGACGGGCGAGGACCATGGCCAAATCGGCATCGGCGTTCGAGCAGAACCACTTGTCGCCGGTCAGCTTCCAGACCTCGTTGCCGTCGGCATCGACGCCGCGGGTCGCGCGCGTCACGGTGCGTCCGGTATCGGAGCCTGCCGCCTGCTCCGTCATGAACATCGCGCCCTGGAAGAGCGTGTCGAAGTCCTGCGACACGAGCCTCGGCAGATAGCGGTCCACGAGCGCCTTCGACCCGAACTTGCGCAGCGTGCGCGTGAGCGAATCGGTCATGCTGACCGGGCAGCAGAGGCCGAATTCGGCCTGGACGAACAGGAACGTGAGCGCGTACTTGACGAGCGGCGGCGGCGCGTCGCTGCGATGACTCATCGAGGCGAGGCCGAGTTCGCTGTACGCCACGCGTTCGAGCGCGACGTAATCGGGGTGTTTCTCGATGTGCTGGATCGCCTCGCCGCGGCGCGTGCGGGGGCGAAGCGCGGGCGGATGGTGATCGGCGGTCGTCGCCCATGCATCGAGTTCGTCAGACGCGCGTTGTCCCAGTGCGACGAGTCTGTCCTGGACCCCATGGAACACCGTCTCGCCCAGGTAGCTCTTGAGCAGCGCGCCGAACGATGGGTCGCTAAGGAAGAAATTGATGCCGCGGCTATCGGGGATGTTGGACGTCTCGGGCGTTTGCCGAAGTTCGAGCATTCACTGTCTCCTGGATTATCGTGCGGCGCCTCGGCACCGTACCTTCTTGGAGACCAGCGTACGTTTCGGTCCGATAATCGTCCAATACAATTAATGGCACGTACGATAAGATCTATTTATCGTTATCCGGGGGAGCGCTTTCATGGAACTGAGGCAACTCAGATACTTCGTCGCAGTCGCGGAGGAATTGCATTTCGGCCGGGCGGCGCGTCGGCTCTTCATCTCGCAACCCGCCTTGAGTTTCGACATTCGCCGTTTCGAAGAACAACTCGGCGTGAAGCTGCTCGAGCGCAGCAACAAGTCGGTGGCGCTGACCAATGCGGGGCAAGTGCTCTTGGGCGAAGCCCGGCGGCTGTTGGAGCAGGCGGAGGACGTGGCCAAGGTCACGCTGCAGTCCGCGCACGGGCTGGCGGGACGCCTGCGCATTGGGTTCGTCAATTCGATGCTCTACCGGGGGCTACCCGAAGCCGTGCAACAGTTCGAATCGGCGCATTCGTCGGTGGAGATTGTGCTCAAGGAGATGAACACGGCGGAGCAGGTGCGAGCGTTGCAGCAGTTGCAGATCGACCTGGGATTTGCCCACTGGGGGCACTTTCCCGCCGAAGTCGAGACGCAGGTGTGGATGTCGGAGGCGCTGCTTTGTTGCCTGCCCGTCGATCACAAGCTGGCGAAGCGGCGGCGCATCGACTTGCGTCAACTCTCGGACGAGCCGTTCATCCTGTTCCCGCGCACGGTGTCTCCGCATTACCACGACCAGATCATTGCCACCTGTGTCGAGGCGGGGTTCAGTCCCCAGATCCGACATGAAGCAAGGCTGTGGCAAACGGTAGTGACAATGGTTGAATTTCAGATGGGGGTCGCCCTGGTGCCGGAAGCCTTGGCGCGCACCCGGTCTCAGCGGGCCGTCTTCATTCCGCTCGCGCGAAACACGTTCTCCTCGCAAATTCTGCGGTTGACGCGCGCCGGCAGCCAACTGGATCTGACCGAACGCTTTCTCGCCGCGCTCACGACGGACGATCGATCAAGGGCGCGCTGAATCCGCACCCCCACCGGATAGGCGACGGCCAACCCGCTGGATTGGCTGCACTCCCCCCACCTCTAAGGGTTTCCCATCATCTTGACTTCGGCTTTTCTTTCGCCAATACTTTGTCCGTACAAAGTAATAAACACCGAACAAAGTCGGTGAACCCAGCCAAGCGATCGAATTCAGGAGGAGGGAGACATGGACGCACTGCAACCCCAGGCGGAGACTACGCGCCGCATTCGTGCGAGCTACGGGCGCTATCTCGAGGAGTTCGAGGTTGGCGATATCTATGAGCACCGCCCCGGGCGCACCATCACCGAAGCCGACAACATTCACTTCTCGCTGCTGACGATGAATTTCCATCCGATGCATTGCGATGCCGCCCACGCGGCCAAGAGCGAATTCGGCCAACTGCTTGTCAATAGCGGACTGACGGTCGCCATCGTCCTCGGCATGACCGTCAACGACGTGAGCGGCAAGGCCATCGCCAACCTCGGCTGGAAAGAGATCAAGCTCACCGCCCCGGTGTTCTGTGGCGACACGCTTTACGCCGAATCGCAGGTCCTGGAGAAGCGCGAATCGCGCTCGCGTCCCACGCAAGGTATCGTCACCGTGCACACCCGCGCCTTTAACCAGAACGGCGTGCAGGTCATGGAATTCGTGCGCAGTGCACTG
Source organism: Pandoraea sp. B-6 (assembly GCF_000282835.1). Taxonomy (NCBI): domain Bacteria; kingdom Pseudomonadati; phylum Pseudomonadota; class Betaproteobacteria; order Burkholderiales; family Burkholderiaceae; genus Pandoraea; species Pandoraea sp. B-6. Next base: position 64,557 of record NZ_KB290516.1, read on the forward strand.
ATTCCGAAGCGCGGCCACGGCGTCGGCGACTGAGCCGGGCGGCACGGCTCACACGGTACGTTCCAATCGACATCACGCGGGCTGCGCCGAGACGCTCGGCACCCGCGGCACGGCTCGCCGTGATGGCACGGCGATGGAGGCAAGGATGCAAGGCAACATCCGGCAAGGCGATGCAATGCCGATACCCGACGCCCTCGGTCAACCCCGAGACGTCGGCCCGACCGCAAGCCATTCCACACCCCCTACCGACGGATCCGGGCGGGTCGACGCGACCAGCGCCGCGCGCTGGGTCGATCAGTTCGGCTCGGCGCCGCTGAGCCCAGTGCATGCGGTCGCACTCGCCAACGCCGCACATGGCATCACCGACGCCGTCGCCCGCGCAGCTCGTGCGCTCGACTGGCTGACGCCCGACGCCTTCGACGCCACGCTGCGCCAGCAGGAGACATGCGATGCGCACGCTGCATGTTGATGCACCGGTCTCTGCAACGGCCTCAGCGCCGGGCCGCGAGATGTCCGACGCCACTTGCGTTGAACGAACCGCCCTGGCGCTCGACGCTGCGGGTGTCGCCGGTCTGACGGGCGGCTTCGTGCGCCTGCGTGGCGATGCAGCGCTCGACCAGGCGCGCACCGTCGACAACGCGGTCCGTGACGACGTCGCGCTGCCCAACAGCCGCGTGCTGGGGGCGACCCTCGCGCACAAGGACATGTTCTTCCGCGCCGGCGAGCTGACCGAGTGCGGCAGCCGCATCCTCGCTGGTAATCGACCGTTGCATACGGCTACCGTGCTCGCGCGCCTCGATGCAGCAGGCGCGGTCGATCTCGGTGCCCTGCACATGGCGGAGTTCGCCATGAGCCCGACAGGCTTCAACGCGCACCTCGGGCATGGCTGCAACGCCTGGTCGCCGGAGCACGTCAGTGGCGGGTCGTCCAGCGGTAGCGGCGTGGCCGTCGCGCGCGGTCTGGCGTTCGCCGCGCTCGGCTCCGATACCGGCGGCTCCGTCCGGATCCCAGCCGCCGTCAATGGCGTCACCGGCATCAAGCCGACCCAGCACGCGGTCTCGACCTACGGCGTGATGCCGCTGTCGCCGAGCCTCGATTGTGTCGGCGTGCTGGCGCGTACCGCGGTCGATGCGGCGGCGGTGCTCGAAACCGTCTGGGGGCCGGACGCCAACGATCCCCATTGCCTCGTCAGCCAGGCGCGTGATTTCACGACCGCGTTGGCGCAGCCCTTGAGCGAGCGCGACGTCGTCGCGGTGCCCGAGTTCGACACCACGGCACCGATCTCCGACGAAATCCGTGCTGCCGTTGCACGGGTGACGCAAGCGCTCGAAGCCTGCGGCGCGACCATTCGCAAAGTCGCGCTGCCCGATCTGCGCGAAGCCGGTGCGCTTGCCACGTTGGTGTTGGGCGCCGAAGCCGCCTCGATCCACGGTCAATGGCTGCGCGAGCGGCGTGACGAGTATGGCGAGCAGGTCTTGCGCCGGCTGGAGCGTGGCCTCCTGTATCCGGCCACTCGTTACGTCGACGCGCTGCGCCTGCGAGCCGGCTACACGCAGTCGTTTGTCGAGCGCTATCTGACAGGCGCACAAGCCCTGCTGCTGCCGACGTTGCCTTACGCGGTGCCGACCATTGCCGAGACGCTCGACGGCGATGCGGACGAGATCGAACGGCGCTTCGGCGACTTCTCCTACTGGACACGTGGCATCAACTACCTGGGGCTGCCGGCGGTTGCCGTACCGGCAGGGCGCACGCAGAACGGATTGCCGACCGGGGTTCAGTTGATCGGTCGCGCGTGGCACGAGGACACCCTGCTGCGTCTCGCGCATCAGTTGCAACAACATACAGACTGGCACCTGCCGTCAGTGGACCGTCTCGGGCCGCTCGATCACGCAGCGATGCCGGCGGGTCTTGATACGGCGCGATCGTCAGTGTCACAGTTAGCCATGGACAGGAAGAAGTAACGCAAGCCCAGAACGATGACGCCATCGTTCGCCGCAAGTCAATTTTTGCTCGCATCACGTTCGCTTCAGACGAACGGATGCCGCCAACGTTCAGGAGACAACCGTATGAACGCAACCTCTGTCAACGCTGGGGCCCGGCTCGACCGGCTTCCCCTGGCGAGGTTTCACTGGAAGATTCTCGGACTCATCAGTGGTGGCGCGCTACTCGACGCCTTCGATGTCTACCTCGCCGCCGGCGTGCTCGCGGCGCTGGTCAAGAGCGGCTTCTCGACGCTGCAGCTCAACGCGGCCTTCATCTCGGCCACCTTCTTCGGCATGCTGATCGGCTCTGCGCTGGCCGGCTACGTCGGCGATCGCTTCGGTCGACGCTATTCCTACCAGATCAACCTCGCCGTATTCGGCATCGCGTCGCTGTTCGCGTGCTTCGCGCCGAACATGGCCACGCTGATCGTGCTGCGTTTCATCATGGGCCTGGGCCTCGGTGCGGAGCTTGTCGTGGCCGCCGGCACGCTGTGCGAGTTCGTGCCGCCAGCCTACCGAGGACGCTGGATCTCATTGATGGGGCTCATCATCAACTCGGGTCTGCTGATCGCCACGAGTGTCGGGTACATCGTGATCCCGAACCTCGGCTGGCGCTGGATGTTTGCCATCGCAGGCGCGGGGGCGCTCGCCATCTGGATCATGCGCAAGCGCATGCCGGAATCGCCGCGCTGGCTCGAATCGGTGGGTCGCACCCAGGAAGCGGAAGCCACGCTCGCCGAGATCGAGGGCCAGGTGAAGCGTCAGTTCGGCGCGCTGCCGCCGGTGCCGCCCGCGCAGCCGGTGATGGCGCGCAACGTGCCCCTGTCGGTGCTGTTCACGAAGCCCGTGATCGGCCGCACGCTCACCGCTGCGCTCACCTGTGTCGCGATCAATGTGGCCGTGTATGGCTTCGTGGCCTGGCTGCCGACCTTCTTCGTGAAGCAGGGACTGACGGTGGTGCAATCGCTCGGATTCACCACGCTGATGGCCTTTGGCGCCCCGGGCGGTGCGTTGGTCGGTTACCTGCTGGGCGATCGCCTTGGACGTCAGCGCGGCCTCGTGCTGTTCTCGGCGGCCACGATCGTGCTCGGCTTCCTGTATCCGCAAATGCGTGATGCGGTGTCGATCTCGGTGGTCGGTTTCTGCCTGGTCACGTCGATCTATACAGTCGTCACGCTCGGTCTGTATGGCTATATCCCCGAGTTGTTCCCGACGGCGTTCCGTTTGCGTGGCACGGGCTTTGCCGGCGTGTGTGGCCGTGCGGCGTCGATGAGCACGCCGTATCTGGCTGTCGCCCTGTTCCAGCACTTCGGCATCTCCGGTGTACTGGCGATGGTGAGCGGCGTGCTGGGCCTGCTGATCGTCGCGCTGCTGGTGCTGCGCGTGGAAACCAATCAACAGTCGCTCGAAGATATCAGCGTGCCCAACGACGTCGGTCTCGGTGGCACCGCGACAACCCGCGCCATGCGTGTAGAGCACTAGCCCCAACACCTTGCATCCGTTCAGAAAGGAGACAGCATGACTTCAGAAGTGAACCACACGCCCCAGGGGATCTCGGCGACGCTGGCCTCGTTCGCTCTGGGCCTTTCGCTCGACGCCGTGCCCACGGTTGTGCGCGAACGCGCCAAGCACTTGCTGCTCGACGCGATCGGCCTGGCCTATGCGTCGCAGCCGGCCGACTTCACCCGGGTCGCGCTCGAAGGTCTCACGGCCCTGAGCGCCGGAGACAAAGCGGGCGCGACGGTGATCGGCCGTGGCCAACGCCTCAACACACGCGACGCAATGGTCATGAACGGCGTGCTCGTGCATGGCCTCGACTTCGACGACACGCATTCGCGCGGCGTGATCCATGCCACCGCGAGCGTGTTGCCGTGCGTGTTCGGCGTGTCGGAGCTGCGCGGTGTCGATGGCGCCCAGACGCTGGCGGCTTACATCGCCGGCATGGAAGCGGCCACGCGCATCGGCTCGGTGGCGAAGGGGGGATTCCATCAGGTGGGATTCCATCCGACCGGTGTCGTGGGGATCTTCGGCTGCACGCTGGCGGCCTCACGCCTGTTGGGCCTGACCGCACAGCAGACTGCAATGGCGCAGGGCATTGCGCTGTCGATGGCCAGCGGCAGCCTCGAATTCCTGCAAGACGGCGCCTGGACCAAACGCTTGCATCCGGGCTGGGCAGCGCAGTCGGCGTTCACCGCGGCGACCATGGCCGCGCACGGCTACATCGGCGCATCCGCACCGTATGAAGGGCGTTTCGGCCTGTTTTCGAGCTACCTCGGCGAACAGCGCGGCAATGCCGATCTGGCGCTCGCGACTGAAGACCTGGGCGAGCAATGGCAGATCGAAGAAGTCGCGATCAAGCCGGTGCCAGCCTGCCATTTCACGCATGCGTTCGCCGACGCCGGCACGGCGTTGCACAAGGTCTGGCAGCAACGGGGCGCGAGGATCAGCGAACTGGGCGATCAGGTCGAGCGCATTCGCGTGAAGGTGCCCGAGGCGGTCGTCAAAACAGTGTGCGAGCCGGTGGCCAACAAGCGCCGTCCGGCCAACAGCTACGACGCGCAGTTCAGCGTACCTTATGTGGTATCGAGTGCCTTGATCAAAGGCCACTTCACGCTCGACGAACTCGAACCGGCGGCGCTGCGCAATGACGCGGTACTCGCGCTGGCGGCGAAGGTCGAGTACGAGATCGACCTGGCCAGCACTTTCCCGCGCCACTATACGGGGGAAGTCGTGTTGGAACTGCGCGACGGCAGCACGCTCGCGCATCGCGAGGCGATCAATCGCGGCAGCGCGGATCGTCCGCTCAGCAATGCGGAAATCGTAGAGAAGTACGTCGCCAATGCAGCGCGTGTACTGCCGCAGGCACGCGTTGACAAGGTGCGCGAGACCGTGCTCGCTCTCGACCGCCTGCCGGCGGGCGCCCTGCAAGCCGTGCTCGGCGAGGCGGTCTAGGCCGCGAGTGAATGTCTGGAGATAGTGAGATGACGCAAGTGGAAAACAACACCGCGGGGCAAGGCGACGACGATACCCTGATCCTCGACATGCTGGATCGCTTCCTCAAGGTAGAGGTCAAGCCCTACGTGCATGCCCTGGAGAAAGCCGACGAGTATCCGGCCGAGATCGTCGAGCAGATGAAGGAGATGGGGCTGTTCGGTTGCCTGATCGCGCCCGAGTATGGCGGGTTGGGGCTCTCGACCCGCACCTATGCGCGCATGATCGAGCGCATGTCGGCGGTGTGGATGTCGCTCAGCGGCATCGTCAATTCGCATCTGATCATGGCGATGACGGTGCAGCGCAACGGCACACCGGACCAGAAGGCCGCGTTCCTGCCGCGCTTCGCGACCGGCGAGTTGCGCGGCGGTATCGGCCTGACCGAGCCGGATTGTGGCACCGATCTGCAGGCGATCCGCACGACCGCCACGCGCGACGGCGATCATTACGTGGTCAATGGCGCGAAGACCTGGATTACCAACAGTTTGTACGGCAATTGCCTGGTGCTGCTGGTCAAGACCGATACGACGGCACAGCCGCGACATCGCGGCATGAGCCTGCTCATTGCGGAGAAGGGACCCGGCTTCGAAGTGAGCCGCAAGCTGGAAAAGCTCGGTTACAAGGGCATCGATACTTGCGAACTCAATTTCGACAACTACCGCGTGCCGGTCGATCGCCTGATCGGCGGCGAGGAAGGGCGTGGCCTGAAGCAGATCCTGAGCGGGCTGGAACTGGGGCGCATCAACGTCGCGGCGCGCGGTCTCGGCATCGCGGTGGCGGCACTCGACGCGTCGGTCGCGTACAGTCAGCAACGCAAGACCTTCGGCAAGCCGATCTGCGAGCATCAGGCGATCCAGCTCAAGCTCGGCGAGATGGCGACACGCGTGCATGCCTCGCGGTTGCTCGTCGATGCGGCGGCGCAGGCGTATGACCGCGGCGAACGGTGCGACATGGAAGCGGGCATGGCGAAGTACTTCGCCACCGAGGCCGGCGTCGAGAACAGCACCGAGGCGATGCGCATCCACGGCGCCTATGGCTATTCGAAGGAATTCGACATCGAGCGTCTGTATCGCGATGCGCCGCTGCTCGTGATCGGCGAGGGGACCAACGAGCTGCAACGCATCATCATCGCGAAGCAACTGATCGAGAGGAATCCGGTATGAGCCTGCCACTGTCCGGACTGCGGGTGATCGCAGTCGAGCAATACGGTGCCGGTCCGTTCGCCACGCAGCATCTGGCCGATCTCGGCGCCGACATCATCAAGATCGAGAACGCGAAGGACGGCGGCGACGTCGGCCGCGCGGTCGGCCCGCACTTCTTCGGCGAGGGCGACAGCCACTTCTACGAAGCGTTCAATCGCAACAAGCGCAGCATGGCGCTCGACCTCAAGAGCGCGGAAGGCCGGGAGATCCTGCTCAAGCTGGTCGAGTCCGCGGACGCCGTGTTCGACAATCTGCGCGGCGACCTCCCCGTCAAGCTCGGCCTCGACTATGCGTCGCTGGCGCGCGCGAACCCCGCGCTGGTATGCGTGCACTTGTCGGCTTACGGCCGCACCGGTTCGCGCAAGGCGTGGCCCGGCTACGACTACCTGATGCAGGCCGAAGCCGGCTATCTGTCGCTCACCGGCGAGCCGGACGGTCCGCCCGCGCGCTTCGGCCTGTCGATCATCGACTTGATGACCGGCACGACCGCCTCGATGGCGTTGCTCGCCGGGGTGCTCGAAGCACGCAAGACGGGCACGGGGCGCGACCTCGATGTCAGTCTGTTCGACGTGGCGCTGCATAACCTGGCCTATGTGGCGACGTGGTACCTGAACGGCGGACACATGACGCGGCGCGAACCGCGTTCGAGCCATCCGTCGCTCACGCCCAGCGAGTTGTACCGTACGCGCGACGGCTGGATTTTCCTGATGTGCAACAAGGAGAAGTTCTGGGGCGTGCTGGCGCAGGAGATCGGCAAGCCGGAATGGATCACCGACCCCGAGCTTTGCAACTATGCGGCGCGCCTGAAGCATCGCAATCGCGTGCGCCGCGAACTCGACGACGTGTTGATGACCGAGGACACGGCGACGTGGATGCAGCGCTTCGCGGGCAAGGTGCCGGCGGCGCCGGTGCACGATGTTGCACAGGCGCTCGACAATCCGTTCGTGGCCGAGCAGGCGCGCGTGATGGACTTCGAGCACCCGGAACATGGCCCGATCAAGGGCGTGGCGTCGCCGGTGCGCATCGACACGCCGCTGCCGACACGCGCGGCGCCGCGAATGGGCGAGCATACGGACGAGGTACTGCGCGAAGCCGGGTTCGGCGACGACGCGATTGCTTGGCTGCGCGAACAAGCTGTGGTGCAATGACACCATTACTCCTCACCGGCAACGCCGACCACGCGCATGACCCCATTGCTTAACCAGCAGCCACGCTATCTTCAGCTCGCGCAGACGCTGATCCACGAGATCCGCGATGGTCGATACGCGGTCGGTGACTTCCTGCCGACCGAATTCGATCTGTGCGAGCAGTTCGGTGCCAGCCGCTTCACGGTGCGCGAGGCGGTCAAGCGCCTGGTGCAGATGGGGCTGGTGGATCGCCAGCCCGGTGTCGGCACGCGCGTGTTGGCGCGCGAGGCGGTCAGCGGCTACCAGCAGGTGATGCGCCAACTGGGCGACTTGCAGCAATACACGGCCGACACCGAGCTGGAGATCCTCGCACGCGATCTGGTCGAAGTCGACGAGACACTGGCGCCGGTGCTGCGCGCCGGTAATGGTGAATCGTGGCTGCATCTATCGGCGCTGCGGCGCAGTGGCGGCGAGCCGGACCCCATTTGTGTCAGCGACATCTATATCCATCCGGCGTTTCGTGCGCTGGAGGGGATCGCGGACAGTTCGCACGTGCCGATCTACACGCTGATCGAAGAGCAGTTCGGTGAAAAGATCGCGGCGGTGCAGCAGGAGATTCGGGCCACGCTTATCACGCCGGCGCAGGCGCGCTGGCTCAACGTGAAGCCGAAGTCGGCGGCCTTGTGGATTTGCCGGCGGTATCTGAATCGCCGCGAGGAAATCGTCGAGGCGGCGATCAGCATTCACCCGGCCGACCGCTTCAGTTATTCGGAAACATTTCAACGCGACTGGCGCGCCGCCTCCTGACACCCCGTCAATGCGTCGGGAAGGGCGCCCGCGCAAAGGGGCACCCATGAACGCTGTATCCACGTATCTGTTCGTTCCCGGCGACCGTCCGGATCGCTTCGACAAGGCGCTCGCCACCGACGCGGCGCGCGTGATCCTCGATCTCGAGGACGCCGTTTCTCCCGAAAACAAACAAGCGGCGCGCGACGCGCTGTTTCAATGGCTGGCGCAACACGGTGAAGACGCGCGCGTATTGGTGCGCATCAATGGCGTGCATACGCCCTGGCACGCCGACGATCTGCGATTGGCCGAAATGCCGGGCGTCGCGGGGATCATGTTGCCAAAGACGGAGCGGGCCGACGAGATGCAGTCGTTGCGCGCCCGCTTGCGCGAGGCGCAGACGCTTTACGCGCTGATCGAGACGGTCGACGCGGTGGTACGTTTGCGCGAAATTGCGGGGGCGCCGGGCGTGACGCGACTGGCATTCGGTACGGTCGACTTCTGTGCGGACGCCGGCATCGGCGACGACGGTGCCGCGCTCGATGCGATTCGCACGCAGTTCGTGATCGAGTCACGCTATGCGCGGTTGCCGGCGCCCATCGATGGGGTGAGCGTCGCCATCGGCGACGACGACGCGTTGCGTGCCGATGTGCGCCATTCACGCGCGTTTGGTTTCGGGGCAAAGCTTTGTATTCACCCGAGGCAAGTCGGGATCGTGCGCGACGGTTTCCTGCCGACGCAACAGGAAGCCGAGTGGGCGACGCGGGTGCTCGATGCGGTCGCCGCAGGAGGCGCAGGCGCGATCGCCGTGGACGGCAAGCTCGTTGACCGGCCGGTTGTGGAACGTGCCAAGGCGATCGTGGCGCAACTGGTTTAGGGGCTGCGCCAAAGGCGCCCGTTGGCCCCAGGTTCAATGGCTCTCCGAAAACATCGTCATCCGCTTCAGAATCCACGTCAGCAACGTTTCTGCCGCTGCGGAAAGCGGACGACCAGATTTCACGAGCACTCGCGCCTTCGCTGCTTCGAAGAGGGGATGTGCAATGGGCAGTGCCACGAGTTCGCCGGCATCGATTTCGCGGTACACGGAGAAGGCGCCGATCAGCGTCGCGCCTTCTCCGCGAGTCACGAAGTGGCGTAGTACCTGAAGCGAGTTTGTGGTCAGCGTTCGGCGGATGTCGACGTTTTCCGTGTAAGCCAGCATCTCGACAACCTGTCCAAGCCCGAATGCGGGCGGCATCAGCGCCAACGGATATTGCAGCATTTCCTCGACGGTGACGGTACCGCCTCGCAGTGCGAGCGGATGCCGGGTATTGACGAGCAGCACGATCGGCTGCGACGACGTTGCGCGGAATTCAACCTCCGGATGCGCGGGCGGGTTATAGGCCAGACCGATGTGCGCGCGGCTCTGCGCCACCTCCTCCAGCACGTTGTTGACCGGCAGGATATCGACGATCACGTCGAGTCCGGGGAACTGCATGCAGAAGTCGTTGAGCACCTCTTCCATCAGGCCGTCGATGTAACCCTCGCTGATCGCGAGCCGGACATTGCCCCGCTTCAAACCGCGCAGCGCCTCAAGCCGATCTTCGAACTGCTCCTGTTGAGACTGGCATCCCCGCCAATATTCGAGGAGGTGCATGGCCGCTTCGGTCGGCCGGACACCCCGCGCACGCCGCTCGAAAAGCGGTGCGCCAATCTCGTCCTCGAGCAGCCGGATTTGCCGAGTGATCACCGACGCCGCCGTATTGAGGCTGTCGGCTGCCGCGCGGATCGAGCCGTGCGTAAGCACTTCGTGAAAATACCGCAAACGCCGTTGATTCAGTTCACGCACCGTGTCCGTCCTCGGTTAAGTGTTGCCAAATGAGCAACGATAACCGACTTAGGTTGCTCTTGCTCTTCGGTTTTTGGCTGTTAATGATGAATTCATCCTAAGCACACCGGAGAACGCTCTTGTCCGCTATTCCTTCCACGCCTCTCACTGAACGGCACGCGGCGCTTTATCGCAAGCTGAACTGGCGGCTGCTTCCGTTTCTGCTGCTTTGCTACACGTTCGCGTACCTCGACCGGGTAAATATTGGTTTCGCGAAGCTTCAGATGCAAAGCGATCTTGGCTTCTCCGATGCCGTGTACGGTCTCGGCGCGGGTATTTTCTTCCTCGGCTATGTGTTGTTCGAAGTCCCCAGCAATCTCCTCTTGCCGAAGGTGGGCGCGCGCAAGACCATCAGCCGGATCATGGTGTTGTGGGGGGTGACTTCGGCGTCGATGGTGTTCGTGCGTTCGGAGCCGATGTTCTACACGATGCGGTTTCTGCTCGGCGTCTTCGAGGCGGGATTCGCACCCGGCATGATCTTCTACTTGACCTATTGGTACGGTCGCGCGCGCATGGCGCAGGTCATGGCGATTGTCATGCTGGCAGGTCCGATCGGCGGCATGTTTGGCGGCCCCCTGTCGACGTGGATCATGACGGCGTTTTCCGGCGCGCACGGCCTTGACGGCTGGCAGTGGATGTTCTTGATCGAGGGATTGCCGTGCGTGGTGTTCGGCGTGCTCGCGCTGTTTGTACTCGACGACCGGCCTGCCGACGCACGTTGGCTGAGCGCCGACGAGAAGCGCCTGCTCGCGTCGGAACTCGATGCCCGGGGCGGCTCACATCATTCGTTCGCGCAGGTCGCCAAGGATCCGCGGGTCTATTGGCTCGCGTTGCCGTACTTCTGCTTTATCTGTGGGATCTACGCGGTGAGCTTCTGGCTGCCCTCGATCATCAAGGCGGCCGGCGTGCGAGACACCCTGCAGATCGGCTTTTACTCGGCGATACCTTACGTCGCGGCGGCCGTCGCGATGCTGCTCGTCGGCCGCAGTTCCGACCGGCGCGGCGAGCGTCGCTATCACAGCGCAGTGCCCGCACTCATCGGTTCGGTGACGCTGGCGCTCGCCACGCTCTTCAGCAGCGATCTCGCACTCTCGCTGACCTGCATGACGATTGCGACCGCCATGATGTGGGTCGCCTATACCGTGTTCTGGGCGATGCCGTCCGAATACCTCAAGGGCGACGCCGCATCGGGCGGCATTGCGCTCATCAACACCATCGGGCTGATGGGCGGTTTCCTGAGCCCGACGATCATCGGCTGGGCGCAGGGTGCGACCGGCAGTCTGCACGCCGGGCTGTATGTGATGGTCGCGCTGCTGGCCATCGGCGCCATCGTATTGCTCGCGATGCGTCCGGCACGCACCGCTTGACGTCCGTGACGCCCGATCCCGCCCCCCTCAATCTCACCAGAGGTCTGATTTTGTCCCGTACCCCTCCGACCATTTTGATCGCCGGTTTCCAACACGAAACCAATACCTTTGCGCCGTCGAAAGCCGCTTACGAGAACTTCGAGCGTGGCGAAGGCTTTCCGTCGATGTCGCGCGGCAGCGACGTACTCGCGCTGCGCGACGTCAACATTCCCGCCGGCGGCTTCATTCGAGCGGCGGAGGCTGCCGGATACGCGCTCTCGCCGGTCATCTGGGCAGGCGCGAGTCCGTCGGCGCACGTGACGCGCGACGCATTCGAGCGAATCGCGGGCGAGATCGTGGAGGCGGCGCGCACGCAGCGGTTCGATGCGGTGTATCTCGATCTGCATGGGGCGATGGTTGCCGAACATGTCGACGATGGGGAAGGCGAGCTGCTGGCGCGCGTACGCGAGGTCGTCGGCCCGAGCGTGCCCATCGTCGCGTCGCTCGACCTGCACGCGAACGTCACCGAACGAATGTTGCGCAGCGCGAATGCGCTCGTCGCGTATCGCACGTATCCGCACGTGGATATGGCCGAGACGGGGGCGCGTGCCGCCGATCTGCTTGCACGGTTGATATCGGGGGAAGGGCTGCATCGCGCGTCGCGGCGATTGCCCTTTCTCATTCCGATCAATGGCATGTGTACGCTGCTCGAACCATCGCGCGGGATGTACCAGCGCGTCGGCGAGGCGGAAGTGGGCGATGTCGTATCGGCATCGTTCGCACCCGGGTTTCCGGCAGCGGATTTTCCTGAATGCGGTCCGGTGATCTGGGCGTATGGGCATACGGCCGACGCCACGGATGCTGCCGTCGACGCGCTTTACCGGCGCATGATCGACGAGGAGTCTGCGTGGCGCGTCACGTTCCTGTCCCCCGATGCCGCGGTGCAAGAAGCGATGCGATTATCCGAAGGGGCGAGTCGTCCGGTCGTCATTGCCGATACGCAGGACAATCCAGGGGCGGGTGGCGATGCCAACACGATGGAGATGCTGCGAGCGCTTGTTCGTCATGGGGCTAAACGTGCTGCGATCGGCCTGATATACGATCCGGAGGCTGCGGCGTTAGCGCATCGCGCGGGCATAGGCGCGCAGATCGAGACGTCGTTGGGCGGGCAGTCGGGCGTGCCTGGCGATCAACCGTTCGTCGGCAAGTTCGAAGTCACGTTCCTCTCCGAGGGTCGGTGCCGCTATGACGGCCCCATGATGAACGGCATGCAAGCCGAACTTGGCCCGGTCGCGTGCTTGCGCATCGACGACGTGTTGATTGCGATCAGTTCCAGCAAGGCGCAGATGCTGGACCGCAATCTGTATCGCGTGGCGGGAATCCAGCCAGAGGAGATGCGCATTCTCGTGAACAAGAGCTCGGTGCATTTTCGCGCGGACTTCGAGCCAATCGCCGAGGCGGTGTTGGTGGCGAAGGCGCCGGGCCCCATGACCGCCGATCCCGCCGATCTGCCCTGGACGCGTCTCGCGCCCGGCATGCGCACCCGGCCCGGCGGTGAGCCTTTTGGCGGGTAGCGTCGGTGCTACACAACAAATTCCAGGACGGCTGGGCGGAAGGCACCATGCACGACACCGTCGTTAGGCTGGCCTGACGGAGAAATAGGCGAGAGGCATAGGGAAGAGGGACAGTCGCCCGTCCCGGACCACCGCTCGCTTTATGGCATTCGCGGCGACGCTTGCGGCGCCCGGTGAACCCGCCTTGGGTCTTCCGTGGCGTCGCCGCGTCGGATCATCTCGTCAATCTCAGCCCGCAATTGCTTGACGAGGACATCCACCGCCGCAAAGCATTTCCCGACGGAGGGCGCCACTTGTCGGTGCGCGACGATCCTGCGCCTGTCGCGATAGCGTATCCACGCGATGTACCCGTGATGCTCAAGCTCGAGCGCAGCCTCGATGTGGACGGACCGATAGGTTTCGATGGTTCTCAGGTTCATGCCCCCTCCTGGTAAATGCCGGGAAGATCTACGCGGCTTCGAGCTGGTGAATTTGCGTTCCCGCGTGAAGTCCCGCAATCAAGTCGCTCTCCGTAATCATTCCGATGACACGATTGCCGTCATCAACCACTGGAATATGGTGGTGCCCAGTCGTGGAGAACGTGGGCAGTAGGTCGAGAATGGAATCTGAGCCCTTTGCGGTACACACCTTGGTTGTCATCACCGAGCCGACCGATCGGGGGTTGTCCTTCCCGGGGAGAAGCCAACCGAGCGCGTTGCCAATGCTTTGCGGTCCGGCCGCACGTCCAAGCTCGCGATGGATGTCATACCGCGTCACGATGCCGACGATCCGATGATCGGTGTCGCGCACCGGAAGCGCCTTGATGGCGCGACGCTCCAGCAACTTGAGCGCCACCGAACAATCCGTCTCCTTGAGCACTGTCAATGGCGACTTCGTCATGATGTCCTGGCACGTCAGGCCGTGAAATGTTCGGCGGCAGGCGGCGAGTTGGGTTTCTCGCAGGAGCGCCTCCAGGTCGTCGATGTCCACGTCGATGAATTCATTTCGACGCGCCAGCACGGCTTCCAGGTCTTTACGCGTGAATCCGCCGCCGGCTTCCATCGAAGCATCCGCCGATTCCGTCGCCTTGACCTTCACCACGCGATGTGGATAGCGGTGCCCCGTGAGCGAGTGATAAATGATGGCGAGCGACACCAGCACCGTCGACTGCAGGGCAACGGGGGCAATGGCGAAGGCATAGCCCATTCCATGGATGCCGGCCCCGCCGAACACGGCGGTCAGTGCCACGGCACCGGCGGGCGGATGCACGCAACGCGCTGCAAACATCGCCAGAATGGCCACGGAAACGGCGATCGCGCCGGCAATCGGCACATTCGTAATGACGATGCCGCATGTGACGCCGACAACGGCGGCGATGACGTTGCCGCCAATCACCGACCACGGTTGAGCGAGCGGGCTGGCGGGTACGGCAAAGAGAAGCACCGAGGAAGCCCCCATCGGGGCGATCAGCAGCGGAAAGCGACTGGAGAATCCGGGGAATAGATGGATGGTCAGCCCGGCAATCGTCAGCGCTGCTGCTGCGCCCAGGCCAGAGCGCAGGCGTTCCCGTGCACTGAGGCCCGTGGCGTTCGGCAGAAACGCGCCTAACCATGCTTGCATCTGCTTTTGAGTCAACATACCCTTTCGAATTGTTATGGTGTGAAGGAAAAAGCGCCTCGCCGCACGAGTGACTTTGATCGGCTGGCCGTCCATGATTCTGCATCTGCGCGTCAATAGAGTCCAAGACGTGGTTGCAATGGTCCCGATAAGTTCAAGTTATGGAGAACCGCACCGTGGTCCCGCGTCAAATACGGTATTTGCTCGCTGTTGCAGAGCACAAGAACTTCACGCGCGCTGCGGACGCGTTGGGCGTTTCCCAGCCCGGGTTGTCGCAGCAAATCAAGCAGCTCGAGGACTACCTCGGCACGACGTTGTTTGACAGAACCGGACGGTCGATCCGACTCACCGATGCTGGCGAGACATACGTTGCGCATGCGCGCAAGGCGCTGTTCGAGCTTGAAGCCGGATGGCGGGCATTGCAGGAGGTTGAGGATCTGTCGCGTGGGGTACTTCGCGTGGCGTGTACGCCTTCATTTACCGAATCGCTGATGCCGAAATGGGTGCACTCGTTTCACGAGCACTATCCGAACGTCCACGTGTATATGTCGGAGATGTCGCTCGACGCCATCGAAGGCGCGTTGTGCGCGGACGAAAGCGACATCGGCGTTGGATTCACCGATGTTCGAACCGAAGGCATCCAGGTGACGCCCCTGTTCGAGGAGCGGGCAACGCTTGTCGTCAGCTCGACGCATCCACTGCGCTGCGCAGGGGTTGCCATCACATCGGCGCAATTGGCGAGCCTGCCGCTTGTGATGCTCGTCGAAGGTTTCGCCGCTAGAACGTATGCGGATGCGTATTTCCGAGCGCACAAAATCGCGCCCAACATCGCCATCGAGGCCAACTCCATCAGTGCGGTACTGAGAATTGTCCAGCTTGGGGGGATGGCCACCGTATTGCCCCAGGTCAGCGGGGATGTGCCGACAGGACTCTCGCATCTCGATCTGCCGGAGCCCATCACGAGCCGTACCGTGGCCATTCTGGAGCGGCAGCGGGTCCACCGAACCGCCGCCGCAAAGGCCTTTGCGAACATCGTGATGTCGTCGACGCGTCAGCTTGGGCTTGCGTCGTCCTTCATCGACGACGACCTTCGTCGGCCCGACGGCACTGTCGTCAGAACACCCCGGGAATGACGCGGTAGCGCACATTCGCCTGATAGGCCCGATATTCCGGGTCGTGGGACAAGAGCCGTTCTTCCCGAAGCAGACGACCAATCTGAAGGGCGTACAAGCCGGCATAGACGAGCAGGTTGCGCCAACCGAAGTTCGTCGACAGAAAGCCTATGTCTGTGATGAAGTAGCCGAGATAGATCGGATGCCGGACAAGACGATAGGCGCCGCGGGTCACGATGCCCCGGTTTGCTGGCAAGATGCCGAACGACCGGCGCAACGACGCCTTGGCGAACAGTTGCCACAGAATGCCGGCACAACACAGGGTTGCACCCACCGGCTCCGGAATAAGCCGGATGCCCGGCGCCAGCTCGATAGCCAGGAAGTAGAACGTGCCGCCGACCGACAGCGCAATGCTCACCGGTCGCCAGTCGCGCTTCTCGGGAATGCGGGCAAACAGCGACAGACCGACGGTCAACGACGACGCAAGCGCAAGCAGCAGCACCGTCAGACGGGCGGGGTCCAGGCGCCATTGCAGGATGGCCGAATACGCAAAGATGCTTAGCAGCAGCGCGGAGCCCACTCGCACCGATATCTCCACCGCCATTTCACGCCACTGAGGTCGAGACTGCATGCCCGATTCGTCACGGGGCAGGGCACCGTCCAGGGGTAGATCCACATAGTTTTTGCTTTCCATGATCCAGGTCCTTGATGCTGGTCACGTCGGCACCTCGCGTGCCGGTCGTTTTTGCTCTGTCCCCCGCGCCGCAAACAACGCGGGGTGTTGCCGTCAAGCGATGCCGGTGTAGTTCCGGAGCCGGCGTCATCGTGGTAATGCCATGCCCGCGCTAATTGATCGAACCGGAAAGCGAAGGCAGCAACACCCGGTAGATCTGAAGGAACGCCGGGCCAAGCAGCACCAGCAGCAATGTCGGGAAGATGAAGAAGATCAGCGGAAACAGTAGTTTCAGCGCGATTTTCGCCGCGCGCTCCTCGGCCCGTAGCCGCCGCTTCATTCGCAAGGTCTCCGACAACACCCGCAACGACGCCCCGATGCTGGTCCCGAAACGCTCGGCCTGGATCAGCATCGACACGAACGTATCGATATCCTCCACGCCCGTTCGCAGGCTCAGATTGCGCAAGGCTCTCTCCTTTGAATAGCCCGACCGGAGTTCGAGCAACATCAAGTCGAATTCGTGCGCGAGCACCGCGCTGCGAACGTGGATTTCCTTCGCGACACGGGCCAGCGCCGCATCCAGGCTCAACCCTGCTTCGACACACACGGTCAGCAGATCGAGTGCGTCCGGAAAATCCTCGAAAATCACGCGTTGGCGCCAGGCGATTCGGCGCGTCAGAATGCCGTTCGGCAAATAGTAGCCGATCGCACCGAGCAAC
>NZ_KB290516.1:81570-88562 GCF_000282835.1 Pandoraea sp. B-6
GCAATGTAGTAGCCGATCAACGGCAGCACCAGCGCCAGCAATGTCTTGGCCGCGAAGTAGAGCGCGGGCGCCGACGCATCGCGCCAGCCGGCGTTCATGAACTGCACACGCAGGACGGAACTCTCCCACCCCTCTTTGGGCAATGAGAGTTTAGAGATCGGTTGCGACCATTCGGCGAGGCGCTCAATCCATTCGCGTGTGCCGGTTGGCTCGCCGGGCGCGTCCGCTGGCGTGCCGGCGCCGAGGGCCCCCACGCGAGCACGCGTTTTCGTTTTCTGGGGCCAGAACCAGATCGCCGCGACCAGCGCAATGCTGAACGAGATCACGAAGACGCCGACCAGCAGGACCATTTGGCCTTGATTGAGTTGTGGCATGACAGTTCCCCCGCCGTCGCCGTTCACACGCGGATGCGAATAATCATGCGCATCCACACCATTCCCAACGCCATCAGCACCAGCGCCACCACGGCCAGCTTGATGCCGGCGGGGTCGTGCCAGAGAA
The DNA here is from genome assembly GCF_000282835.1 of Pandoraea sp. B-6. Classification (NCBI taxonomy): domain Bacteria; kingdom Pseudomonadati; phylum Pseudomonadota; class Betaproteobacteria; order Burkholderiales; family Burkholderiaceae; genus Pandoraea; species Pandoraea sp. B-6. The sequence goes on from NZ_KB290516.1 coordinate 82,072, forward strand.
TTTCAAGAAACGCCGGGTTGACCACCATGATGATGCCGGCGGCGCCGAACGGCAGCACCTCCAGAATATTGGCGGACAGACGTCCTTCGGCCGACAGCACCTTGACCTTTTCATACAGCTTGAGCCGCTCTCGCGTGAGCTCGGCGATGTTGCCCATGATCTCGGCGAGATTGCCGCCGCTCTCGCGCTGAATCATCACCGCAATGATGAAGTAGCGCAGATCGGCGACAGGCACGCGAGTCGCGAGGTTCAGCAGGGCGTCGTTGAGGCTGACGCCGTAGTTGATTTCGTCGAACATGATGTGGAACTCGCCGCCGATAGGGGCCGACATTTCATCGCCGACCATCTCGATCGCCCCCGTGAACGCATGTCCCGCGCGCAATGCGCGGGCGATCATGTCGGCCGCTTCCGGCAACTGGCGTTCGAGTTGCGCAAGTCGACGTCTGCGACGACGCATCACATACAGGACCGGCAAGCATGCCGCCAGCGGCCCCGCGATGAGCGCCAGGCGCCACGGCAGCGGCAATATCAGCACCAGGATCACTGCCCCGGCGCCCAGTAGCAGCATGAACGTCAGCAGGCGGCTCACCGACCACGAAAGCCCCGACTGTAGGATGAACAGATCGAGACTGTGGACCCGCGGCATGCGCATCAGAAGCTGTTCCAGTCTCGGCGAATCGCTCAGCATCCGCGTCTTCAGGATCGACGTGTGCTCCCGATCGACATGGCCGCCGGCCGAGAGCGAGCGAATGCGCGATTCGATCCGTTTGGCGGCCGCGCTGTGCTGGTTGCTCCACCACTGATAGACGGCTTCGATGGCCAGTACCACGGCCGCGAAGAGCAGAATCGCGAAAATATAGAAGTACGGACTCATCGTTTCCTCCCACTGCGGGACGCCTGTCGGGCGCGGGTATCGTCACACTTCCAACCGGCGCGACGGATCGTAGATGGCATCCGGCAAAGCGACGCCGAATGCCTGAAGGCGCTCGGAGAACTTCGGACGTACACCGCTGGCGACGAAATGACCTTTCACTTCGCCATTGCCACCGACCCCCGTCCGCTTGAACGTGAAAATCTCCTGCATGGAGATGATGTCGCCTTCCATCCCCGTGATTTCCTGCAGGCTGACCAGTCGCCGGCGTCCATCCGTAAGGCGCGCCGTCTGCACGATCACGGTGATGGCCGAAGCGATCTGCTGACGCATCGCCTTGGGCGGTAGTTGCAGGCCCGACATGCTGATCATGTTTTCCATGCGGGTCAGGGCATCGCGCGGGGTATTCGCGTGGATCGTGGCGAGCGACCCCTCGTGACCGGTATTCATGGCATTGAGCATGTCGAGCGCTTCCGCGCCGCGCACTTCGCCAAGGATGATGCGATCAGGGCGCATCCGCAACGCGTTGCGGACCAGCGTGCGCTGCGTGATTTCGCCCTTGCCCTCGATGTTCGGCGGACGCGTTTCGAGCCGCAGCACATGCAACTGGTGCAACTGCAGTTCGGCGGCATCTTCGATGGTCACGATGCGTTCGTTGTCCGGGATGAAGCTCGAGAGGATATTGAGCAACGTTGTCTTGCCGCTGCCCGTGCCGCCTGAGATCAGCATGTTGACCTTGGCGTGCGTCAGCGCGGACAGTACTTCGGCCATCGGCTCCGTGAGTGTGCCCAGACGGACGAGGTCGGTCATCTGCAACGCGGTGGTGCCGAAGCGGCGAATCGACAACAGCGGACCGTCAATCGCCGACGGGGGAATGATGGCGTTGATACGCGAGCCATCCGGCAGGCGGGCGTCGACCATCGGACTTGACTCGTCGATGCGGCGCCCCACGCGCGAAACGATCTTCTCGATGATCTTCATCAGGTGCGCGTCGTCGTAGAACGTCACGGCCGTCGATTCGAGCTTGCCGAAGCGCTCGACATACGTGCGTTTGTGCGTGTTGACAAGAATGTCGGAGATGGTCGGATCGCGCAACAGGGCTTCGAGCGGCCCCAGGCCGAACATCTCGTCGTAGATGTCGCCGGCGAGCTGCCGGCGTTCCGCGTCATTGACGAGCACGTTCTGCTCGCCCACGACACGATCGATCAACTGTACGAGTTCGTGTTTGACTTGCGTGTCCGACAGGCGTGCGAGTTTTTCCAGCTCGACGCGCGCCAGCACCATCTCGTGCATCTTGCGCTTGAGCTCACCGTAATGCGGGCCGATGCCGGAGGCGACCTGGAGCGGTGCAGCCATGCGCTCCGACGACATGGCCGGACTCAGCAAAGACGGGGCATCGAGGATTGGCGACATGATGATCTCCCAGAGGCAAAGTTGCGACGATCAAACGAGGGTGGGCCGCCCGGCCGACGCCTTGCGGAAGAGCTTGCCGATGAACGAACCACCATTCGCCGGCGTGATGCCTGGGCTCGCGTGGGCGCCCGCCATGCTCGATGCCAGACCGCCCAGCGCCCGGGTCAAGGCACTGCGCTTGAACAACTTGAGCACCGGCACGCCTTGACTGGTGGCGGCGGCCGCGACGGCGCCATCGTCGGGCAACACCACCAGTGCCGGCTTGCCGATCACCTTCGCCACCTCCTTGACCGCGACGGCATCGTGCCGTCCCGCCCGATTGAGCACGTAGTGGACCGTGTCCATGGCGACGCCCTGACGGCGCAGCAAGTCGAACAGCCGACGACTCGCCCGCAGGAATGGCATGTTCGCCCGCAGGACCACGTAGATGTGATCGCTGCGTTGCAATGCATAGAGGGTGAGTGGGTTGAGGATCTGGCCGATGTCGAAGACCACAAGGTCGTAACGGCTCGCGGCTGCGGCGAGAATGCGCTTCAGGCAAGCTTCCGTCACACCGAGCGCGGCGACCGGATCGCCCGCGCCGGCCAGGACATCGAAGCCGTCATCGACGTGCGTCACGCACCCTTCGAGGAACGAGGCGTCGATGCGATCGGCTTGCGCGCAAACGTCCGGCAGGGTCGTCGGCGGCGTCTTGTCGCTTATCAGGAACGCCGCGTCGCCGAACTCCTGGGCGAGATCAATCAGCAGCACGCGGCTGCCGGTCTGCACCGAAAACTGATAGGACGCATTGCTAGCCACGAAGCTGGTGCCGGCGCCGCCCTTGCACGACATGAACGAGACGGCGCGCATCGGGTGCGGCGCATCATGTCCGTGCTGCATCGACGCCCGGGCGAGGGCGTCGGTCAGCGCGTGTTGATCGACCGGCCAGGGCAGCACGTCGCGGGCGCCGGCGCGCATCGCCGAAATCAGCAAGGCGGGCGACGACTCCGCCGACACGAGGATGCAAATCAGTTTCGGCAACTGCTGGCAGAGCATCTGAATGTCGTGCAGTTCGCCCTGTTGCATGCCTGGCAAATCGATCACCGCGACATCATGCTCGCCCAGCCGTGCGGCCGACGTGAGCAATTGGGCCGGTGTGGCGAGCAGCGTCGAGCAATCATACTCGGGGCGGTCGCGCGCGAGGCGGGCGATCAACGCCAAACGGTCCGATGCTTGCGAAACGAGCAATACTTTCAGCATGATGGCCTCGTCTGTCTTTTTGCGATGTTCAACTGCACACGTTCCCACCGGACGCGCTGGTCAGGCTTTCGCGCGGCAACGTCGTAGTGAATGGGGGCAACGTGACCGAAATCGGGACAAAGGGAATAAAGGTGTTGACGGTTAGCCCTGTGTAGCTGACCGTGACGAGCGAGCAACTGCTCGTGTCGCAACCCGACGGCGTGTACGCCACCTGGATATTGGCCGTGGCGAGTTGTGGCATGAGGCTGATCATCTTGCTCTGCACCGCGCTCGCGCCCACATCGCAGACGACTGCTACGCGTGCCCCCAATCGCGCCGCTTCCGCTGCGGTATTCCAATAGAAGAGAATGCGCGCAAACTCCATCAGTCCGATCAGCAAGGTAATGAACAAGGCCGACACAATGGCGAATTCGACGGCGGCCGCACCGCGTTGGGCGTCGCGCCGACAGGATAGGCGAGGGGGCTTCATAGCACTTGCCTCATGACGGTCTTGATATCGCCGAACGTCAGACCGGAGAAGTTCAGGATCGCCTGGATCGGCGAGTACTGATATCCCGAAATTTTGACCGACACCAGATTGATGGTGCCGACCGACGTGCCCGCGTTGCTGTTGTTGGTGGCGTCGTACACCATGTAATTGGCGTAGGTCAGGTCCTGGCAGCTTGGTGCGGTGGTGCTGCTGCGATCGCAGACCACCACGTTCGATGTCGTCAGATTGCCGATCAGCGGCGTTCCGGTGCATCCGGTATTGCCGTACACGGCCAGGCATTTGGCCCCTGCGAGGGGGTAGTTCGGGTCTATCGGTGAGAATTCGGACAGATAGCGCGTGGCGTTGCGAACCGATTTCGTCAAGGTGTCGTACTGGTAGATGGCGTGTCCCATTTCGACCATCCCGCCGAACAGCCCGAGCAGCACGGGCAGCACGAGTCCGAACTCCACCGCGACCACACCGCGCTGTTTTCCGTGACGATGACGCAGGGGTGTCATGGTCGCCTCCTATTGCACGAGAACCGGCACCAGCGGCCCGACAGCGCCGACCGACCCGGGCGTGCCTTGCGTCGCGCATGGGCTGCCGACATCGCCCGCTTTGCCGCGGTACTCGAGATGGACCGAGTCGATGTTGCCGCCCTGTTGCATCGGATCGAGCATCAGCACGCAGGCCCAGCCAGTGAGCGTGAATATGGCACCGCCGCTGCCGGTCCCAGGGTTCGAGCAGTCGACCATCGGCGCTATCGGCAACCGCCGATCCGCCCCCGCCTGATACACCGACTTCGCCGCGGCGGTCCCTTTGGTCTTCAGCCCGGTGGCCGTATCGCCCTGATACGCCGCGTTGTTTTTGCGCTGTGTCACGAAATCGCTGTAGGCGTTCGCCTGCGCGCTCCACGTCTTGGCGTCATAGGCGAAGCCTGTGAAGTCCGTGGTGGACGTGCCATCGTTGGGCGGTGTCCCGCCCTGGTAGATGCCGAAGCGCGTGTTGTAGGCGGTATCGAGCGACGCCTTGTTGCCCGCGGTGCCGACCGAGGTGCCCACCACGGGCAGGTTGCATTGCCCCGACCCCGTGAGTTCGCCCGAGAGCGACGGCGTGCCGCTGTTACCGCTGCCGGTGAGGTTCGCCCAGCCGAAATCGCCGCCCGCATAAGTCCCGGTGGAGCTGTCGCCCTTGCCCACCAGCCATTGGCCGATGCTGTAGCTGCTTGCCGGCGAGAATTTCGACGGATCGCAAACGAAGACGGGGATCGCACATGTCGTCTGCGCCGAGGTCGTGGTGGCCACGGCGCGTGCCGACACAGAACCGGGGCCGATGCTGACACCCGGCAGCACGTTGAGCACCTCGATGAGCCAGTTGGCGATGCCGCTCATCGCGGAGGTGCACTGCACGTACTTGATACTGGCCAACGATCCGGTCACGCTGCCCTTGTCGACATAGGCGCCGGTCGCCGTCGTGCTGTACGTCACGCTGCTATCTACCGTCATGGTCACGGGGGTCGACTGGAACAGGGCGGTATTGATATGCCCGGCGGCGATGCCGGCGGCTTCGGACACTGACAGCGGGGTTGCGCCGGTCAGGTCTCGCGCGGCCGACAGCGCGCACGCATCGGCGCTGTTTTGCAGTTCGCTGCGTGTGACATAGAGCTTGCCGAGATCAAGCGCGAGACCGGCGAAACCGATCAGGACCGCCAGCATCAGCCCCACGACAATCGCGATGGCGCCGCCTTCGCGTCGCGGCATCCGACCTCGGGCACGGCGTCGAGTAGGGAGGTTTCGCATGATGAGCAGGCCTCGCTTGAGCGTCAGGGTGATGGAGTGGTGCGCGACGGTCGCGCCTGTCGCGCCCGCCGCACACGCAGCGTTACGAGTGCGTGAGGAACGTGTTACGGACGCGCTACTGACCGGTATCCCCGGACGGCGCCGACATGGGCGAGCCGCCGCTGCTTACTCCGATGACGAACGGGCTGGCCGTCGGCGTTGGCGAGCGCAGCGACTTGTCGTAGTTCTTCATCGCGGCCACGGCGGCACGACCGTCTGTGCCGCGCGCGTCGTCATCCGTCGGCGGCCCGGGATGAATGATCTGGGCGTGCATGACATTTCTCACCGACTCGCCCATATGCGCATCCCAGATCGGCGATGAACTCATGCAGCCGGCAAGCGTGAGGCAAACCGCAGTGCTCGCGCCAATGGCGGCGCAGCGCAACATCATCGTGGTGACTGTTTTCATGATGGTTCCCCAGGATCACGGGTCTCAATGGGTATAAAGCTGGCGCATCGGATCGATCGACGCGGTGCGTTGGGGCGTGCCGACCTCGGGCGCGACGCTCGCGTCACCGCGCACGGCGTTCGGCGCCGGCTTGGCCGGGACACTCGACAACGAAGCATCGCGCGCCGCGTTCACCGACGGGCTGGCGCCATCGGCGGGCCGGGTGACGGGCGTCGGTTGCAAGCTCGACGGCGGCACGCCTGGTTGCGGCGG
>NZ_KB290516.1:88593-89956 GCF_000282835.1 Pandoraea sp. B-6
GGGATTGCGCCGGGGCAGGGGCCTGGACGGGCGCCACCTTGCGACGTCCTTCCATATTGCCGGTGGCGTAGACGTCGATGGCGCTGGGCGTGGTAAAGCTGTCCGTCGGCAATGGCGGGGGTGACGCCGTGCGCAGAGGCTTCACGAGATGCGGCGTGATGATGAACACCAGTTCGGTCAGGTCGTTCTGGAACGACGTGCTGCGCATCAGCGCGCCGAGCACGGGGACTTCGCCGAGACCCGGGAACGCTTTGAGCGCACCGCTCACGTTGTTCTGCAGCAGGCCGCCGATGGCGAACGTCTCGCCGTCGCGCATCTGCACGGTCGTGGATGCGCGGCGTGTCGTGATCAGCGGCAGGATGTTCACGCCGCTGACATTGGTGGACGTGAGCGTCACGCCCGTCGGCGACAGCTCGGAGACTTCCGGTGCCACCTTCAGGTTGATGCGGTCGCCGTCAAGCACGGTCGGCAGGAACCGCAGGGCCACACCGAACTCTTCTTGCTGAAGCGTGATCGTGGTGGTGCCGTTGGAGCTGCTCTGCGGCACCGGGATGAAAATCTTCCCACCGGACAGGAAGCTGGCTTCTTGTCCCGACAGCGTCACCAGATTCGGTTCCGCGAGAATCTTCACGAGGTTGTCGGTCTTCTGGGCATCCAGTTGCATATTGAGCGGCAGCCGGTTCGATTTTGACGCCGACAGGAGGGTCCCCGCGCCCGACAGCAGGCTGCTTACGATCCCGCCGGTCCAACTCCCGAAGCCGCCCTGCAGGTTCAGTGCCGACCCCATCTGGTTGATGAGGGTTTTGGAGACCTCCGCGACCTTCACCTCGAGCATGACCTGTTGCGGCGCGTCGACCGACAGCATGTTCAGCACGTTGCCTTCGGTTTTGCCGCGCTTGGCGTACGCCTTCGCGATCTCGACCACCTGCTGGGCGGACGCGGCGCTCGAGACGCGTCCCGCCAACACCAGGTCACCCCCCGCGCTCGTCACACGGACGTTTCGTTCGTCGGGCATCAACTGTGCGATCGACGATTGCAAGCCGCCGGCATCGCTGTTGACGGCGACATTGATCACATCGCAGCCGCCGCTGCGTCCCTGCACGATCATGTTGGTCGTGCCGACCGCGAGACCGAGCAGGTACATGGTCTTGGGCGCCACCATCGCGGCCTGTACCACCGTCGGATCGCCGAGCGTGCGGTTGCGCACCGGCTCGTCGAGCTGAAGTATCGTCGACTTCCCGATCGGTACGGTGACGTCGCGTGTGCTCCGCAGATTTCCGGTGCAGTTGGGGCCGCGCACGTTCACGGCCGGTTGCGCTGGGGCCGTCGGCGCCATGCTGATCGTCATCTGCACCGGCCCGCC
>NZ_KB290516.1:89966-92526 GCF_000282835.1 Pandoraea sp. B-6
CCGGTTTGCCGGGCGAGGATGTCCCGTTGGCAATCACACCGTACTCCGCAGCGGTCTGCGCCCCGGCGTGCGACATCGCGGCGAGCGCGCAACAAGCGACCGCGGCGATGGCCATGCGGCGAGCCTGACAGGTTTTGCGAATGTTTTTCATGATGTTCCCCGGGGTAGCGCGCCTTGGCGCGCAGTTCGGCATTGCCGTGTGACTCGTGACAGCGTTGACAGGCCTGTTGTAATTAGAAGCACTCCACGCCGCCGTGCGCGCCCGACAGCACACCCACGCAGTCGCCCGCGCGGGCCGGCGCGGGCCGCGAAGGCTTGCGTATCACCGCGGCACGCACGGGCTCACGGGCGGCGACTGGCGGTGCCGCCACCGGTTCGTTCAGCAGCGTCATCTTGGTCGCGCCTGTGGTTGCCAATGCCGCGCCGTCGACCTGGTTGCGCAGTACCAGCGACAACGTGCCGACACTGCGCGCGAGGTCGAGCTTTTCGGCCTGCTCGGGCGTGACTTCGAGCGTTACGGCGTTGACGACCTTCGGCGCGGTATCGTCGCGGCTGACTTGCTGTGCCACGGCAAGCACCAGGATCTTCTCCAGCACGATCTTGGAAATGCTCTGATCGGTCGGCCCTTTGCGCTCGGTCTCGCTGGTGTTGACGATGACGTCGACGTAGTTGCCGGGCAACGCGAAGCCGGCCACGCCGACCACGTCGTTGACTCTCACCGTGATGGCTCGCTTGCCCTCGCCGATGACCGCCGACAGACCGCCCTTGGTCCCCAGCGGGGCGAGCTTCGATTCGAGAATCGGCTCGCCGCGCTGCATGCCGACGCGCGCGACTCGGCCATCGAGCAGCTTCGGATCGTGGAACGCCCCTTGTGGAATGCTGTCGGCGGGCCAGTTGGTCATCTTGATGAGTTCGGTGTTGAGGGGCTGGCCGAGGCTGACGTCGCCGGCGGCTACGGCAACGGAGGTCACCGAAGCCGCGGATTGACGCGACAGCCATTGGGCGGCAAATACCACCGAGGCCAACCCGGCCACGATGGCGATCAGCAACATCGATAACGCCTTCGGGTTTTTCATGATCGTTGCTCCTCAGTGATGATCGAACGGTGTGGCGAAAGGGGCGTCGCCAAGTGAGCGCATGCCATCGTCCTGCCAGCTTCGACGTCCCCGGTGATTCATGTCGAAGTAACGGCGCCACGCATCGTCGAGCAGGTCCGCGGTGACCGTCATCGCGCTTTCCATATAGCGACACTCGGCTTCGACCTGCAGCAGCAAGTCGCGCGGGTAGCAGGCCATGAGCGGCGTGGCGGACATGCCATGGAGCTTTTGCGTCAGGTAGTCGAAGGCATCGTCCCCCGCGACGAGCCCAAGGCGCCGGCATTCGGCATCGAAGATGCGGCGGTAGGCGTCGGGCTCCATCGCGCCCACGTAAAGCTTGCAGCCCAGCCTGCGCAGGAACGGTTCGTCGCAAAGCTCCCACGGATTGAGGTTCGACGAAAACACGGACCATACGTCGAACGGCACGATGAAGCGACGTCCGGTGTGGAGCGTATGGACATCGATGTTGCGATCCAGTGGCACGATCCAGCGATTGGCGAGTGCCTGGGGCGGCGCCATCTGCCGGCCGAAGTCATCGATGATGTAGATGCCGCCATTCGCCTTCATGTGCGGGGGCGCCTGATAGAAGCCGGTGGAGGCGTCGTAGCAGACCTCCAGCATGTCGAGCGTCAGCTCGCCGCCCGAGATCACGAGCGGGCGCTCGCACCAGAGCCAGCGGCGGTCCCGCAGGTGCGGCTGACCGGCGATAGTCGCGTCGGCTACTGGAACATGCACGAGCGGATCGAACACCTGGATGACCTCGCCCGACACCGAGATGGCGAAGGGGATCGGCGCCGCGCCTTGAAGCAGCGTGCCCAAGCGCTCGGCCAGATAGGTCTTGCCGCTGCCTGCCGGACCGAACAGCATCAGGGGGCGTCCGGCGTTGAGCGACGACGCGATCTCATCGAGCAAGCGAGCATCCAGCGTCGTGCCCTTGAAAGCTTGTTTGACGAACGTGCGCTTGACCTGCAATTTGCGCACCGAGTGGGCCTTGACGGACGTTACATAGGCGTCGAGCGTCACCGGTGCCGGGCCGACATAGCTGCACAGGTTCATCGCTTCGCGTGCTCGCGCATGGCCGGCATCGGTCAGCCGAACGTGAACGTCCGCGTCCAGGGCGCCCCGATGGGTGATTTCCATCAGGTGTTCGCGCACGGTGAAGGCGATCAGCTCGTCGAGCACGCTCAGCGGTAGCTTGAGACCGTCCATCAGCGCCAGCAGCGTTGTCTTGCCGCTGACGAAGCAGGATTTGCTGACGAGATCAACGAGAAACGACATGTCGAGTCCCGTATCCGCCACCGACCGGAGCGCGGGCGCTGCGTTGGCGCCTGCCTCGTGGCCGTTCGCAAGATGCGATGGCGTCAATGGCGACATGCCGTCGTTGCCTTGCGGCGTCGTCGAATCGGTTACGCTGTGTTGATCCATGATGCGTACCCCGTGACTGTTTCCGTGGAGTTCAGGCC
>NZ_KB290516.1:92536-140822 GCF_000282835.1 Pandoraea sp. B-6
GGACGCCAATCGTGCCCAGCGCGATCGCCAGTCCGTAGGGAATGGCGCCAACTGATGCGGCAGCCCTCCCTGGAGCCGGCGCGTCGTACCTGCGCGGCCCCCATTGGCCGACGATGGCGCGGGTATTTCTGAACAGTTGCACGGCGTTTCCGTGCAAGAGCGACAAACCGATGCTCCAGACGCCGCCGAGCACGAAGGTGGCGATCGCTGCATCGAAGGCCTGATGTGCACCGATCCATGCGCCGACGGCCATCATCAGCTTCACATCGCCGGCGGCCATGCCGCGCAGCAGATAGAACGGCAGGAACATCGCCAATCCAGTCAGCCAGCCAAGCGCCCAGGCGGCGCTCCCGTCAAGCCAACCGTGGACCCAGATCTGCATCGCCAGCGCGGCGAGCCATGCGCTCCCGACCAGGCGATTGGGAATGCGTCGGGATTGCCAGTCGCAGGCGGCGGCCACGACGACCAGCGTCACCGTGCCGAATGCGCTCAGGTTCGGTGCCATGAAAGGGCTGTCGAGCATGATCGTTACCTCGCCTATCGTTCGGAATCCGCGGCTCGCACTTGCGAGGGGAAATATTGCGGGTGACCGGGGGGGAGCGGGGTTCGCTCCTTGAGGCCACCCGCCTTGATATCGGCTCGCTCAACCGTTCGCCGACGTCAGCGCGGAACCAATCTTGCTGAACGTCGAGTTGAGCTGAGTGCCGACGATCGTCACCGAAGCGAGGATCACGACGGCGATCAACGCGGCGATGAGTCCGTACTCCACGGCGGTGACGCCGCTTTCGTCCTGGATGAAACGTTGGCAAAACTTGACGATGGTTTTCATGACAATCTCCTTGCACTTGAGGTGGCGGGATATCCTTCGTTGGCACGACGGATTGGGAATGAAGGGCTGCGGGATGCGTTAGGGCAGCCCTTCGAAAGCAGTGACGTGACGGCACGACCCCGAACAGGGGCGACACCGTGACGTGCTAGACGAGAGGTAGCAGGGACGTGGCGCGTAGCGCGGCAAGGCATCACATGCCGCCGCACGTTGCAAGGCAGGCTCGCCGAAGGCGCAGGGCTTGCGTGCCCGTACGGAAGCCCTCGGCGATCTGCTGACAAGCATGGATCGGGTCCACACATTTTCTAATCCCCCTAACGGGCGACCGCATGGCTTGACGACTTCGCCTGCGGCTATTCGCCGGCGCCGCCTCATCCTGCGAGATCCTCATCTCGCTCGGACCGGAGGGGCCTGCCGCGTACGGCTACGATCCTCAACCGGTCCGCCCCGTGATTGAGCGGCACGCCAGGGACTGAGCAAGAGACAGGCCAGCACCCCCCGGGAGGCTGATTCGGCGTGCCTCTCACGGGGGCGTTGCCTCAGCGCAGGGCTGCCAACCTAGGAATGTTTCGCGAAAAATGTTTCAGAACTGAAACATGCAAGCGCAAACCCTGCCGTTTCCACGCCTTATTCGCTAAATCGATGAAACGTGGTTTTTAGCTTTTTTCTAGTGGAAACCCTTTGTTATCTTCCGGAAAGTAAGGGGGACTACGGGTCGGGAAATCAGCTAAATACATTCACCGATATCTGTATTGAATAAGGGGTATCACTGACAAAAAATGATCCCATTGATCCCATGGATTTTTTTCTTGAAATAACCATGAAATCCAACAGGCAAGCCAATCTTCACGGGATTGAACGTGTGACGATGATCTGGATTAGACACTGGTATTCGTTATTTGTTAGAGGTTGCTTGGAATCCTTAGCCAACCTAAAAGATGGGGTATAGAAAGCTGCAGGAAAATGAAGCAAATTTGAAACGCGTAGTCGTCAATTGACCTAAGCAGAAGATTATTTGGGAGAAACACTGACTTGATATTTGTTTGGGAAGCAGCAAACAATGGTTTTCATAAAGCGCACGACATCCCGAGCCGTCAGCAACGACACTCGCCACGCGCTGCACCGTGGCGATGCACAGTCAAATGAAAAACGAAGCGGCATCGGTTTCACGCAAACGTAGCGTTGAAGTGATCTTTCGGGGATTCAGCATGAAGGCCAGACGCCGGACGGACGTCCATCGTGCGCGCACGGTCATGCGGACCGGCATCGGGTCGTCCGCACGCGGCAGCGGCGCCGCGCCGCCGCATTGGCTCGATGTGCGGCGCTTGAGGCTATACCCTCTCACTGCCCTGATTTGCTACGTCATCCTGGTAATGGGATGGATCGTCCGTCGATCCATCCTTCATCAACCCGATGTACCGCCGCTCGCCCTCGACTTCCTGCCGTTCTGGAGTGCTTCCTATCTGGGGCTTCACGGGCACGCGCTGGACGCCTATGACGTCATCAAGTTGACGCGGATCGAGACCGTCGTCGAACCGTACATGCGCGACCTGAACGGGATATTGCCGTGGTTGTATCCACCCACCATGCTGCTGTTGGTGCTGCCGCTTGCGTGGTTGCCGTACTGGATGGCGTATGGGGTGTTTGCGATTGCCGCGTTGCTGCTGTTCATTCGTGTCGTGCGTAAGATCGCGCCATGGCCACAGGCGATTTGGCCGATCCTTGGGTTCCCCGGCATTGCGTTGGTCCTCGTCGCCGGGCAAGCCGCCTGCCTCACCGCCGGACTCGCCGGGCTTTCGCTCTGGCTCTTGCGTCGGCACGCCGGGTGGGCTGGGGTTTGTGCGGGCTTGCTGTTCGTGAAGCCGCATCTCGCCATTCTTTTTCCGTTGGCCTTTCTTTGCTGCCACGCCTGGCGCGCGCTCGCGGCATGCCTTGCAACCGTCGTGGCAACCTGGCTGCTCAGCCTCGTGGCGTTCGGTCCGGACACCCTGCTGGCGTTCCTGCACGGTGTACAGGCGGCACAAGGGACGGTTGCCGAGGGGCAAGCGCATCTCTTCAGGATGCCGACCGTTTTCATCATGGTCCGCATGATGCATGCGCCGATATGGGTCGCGTATGCCTTGCATGCCGTGTCGGCGCTAGCGGCGGTCGCGGTCGTCGCGAATGCCTGGCGCAAGCCGTGCGCCTATCCCTTGCGCGCCGCCGCGCTCGTTACCGCCAGCCTGCTGATCAGCCCTTATCTCTATGACTACGACATGGTGTGGCTGGGGCTGGTGATCGCGTGGCTATGTGTTCACGGCGTGACGCGTGGCTGGCAGGTCGGCGAACGCGAGTGGCTGGTGGTGCTCTGGCTTGCGCCGTTGCTGGGCCTCGTCGTGGTGGATTTTGTCGGCTTCCAGTTCCTGCCGTTCGTCACCTTGACGACCCTCGTCGGCATCCACCTCAAGATCCGTTCCGGAGCACAGGCAGTCCTTACACCACCGATCGGCGGGGGGGCGGCATGAACTGGCTTCGGATCAATGTCTGCGTTGCCTTGGCCGCCGCCATCGGATTGGCCGTGCTGCGGATCGGTATCGTCCCGGGTAGCCTCGTCCTGCCGGCAATGGCCTGCGTGACGCTTGCCGGCGTGTGGCTTGTCTACACGCGTTATCGCCCGGACGAACGGATTCGCACCGCGTGTTCCCAGGTCATCCTCCTGATCGTCTTCAGTCATGTCGCGGCACTGCTCAGCTACGTCGTGGTCGCGACCGATGCGCCGCTTGTCGATGTCACCCTCGTGAAAATGGATGCCTGGCTGCATTTCGACTGGCCGGCCTGGCACGCGTTTGTGCGTGCCCATCGACCGCTGTCACTGGCGCTCGCGCTCGCCTACGCCAGCGGCATGCTGCAGATCGCTTTCGTGGTGGTGTTCCTCTCGCTGACCGGGCGGTTGGTCGAGGTGCGCGTGTTCTCGACGGCCATGGTGTTGTCTTGTCTGGTGACGATCGCCGTCTCGGGCATCGTGCCGGCGGCCGGCGCTTTCGTGCATTTCGGTGGAGACCCGGCGAAGCTCGCCGATCTGACTCATTTCGACGCGCTTCGACAGCATCGACTCGCGGTCGTCGATCTCGGGCAACTTCAGGGACTGATCTCGATACCGTCCTATCACGCGGTGCTGTCGGTCTTGCTCATCCACGCTGCCCGTGGATCCCGGCGGCTCGCTCGGGTGTTCCTGCCCTTGAACCTGCTGGTGATCGTGTCTGCCATCAGCGAGGGCGGTCACTATCTGGTCGATATTCTCGCCGGCATCGGCGTTGCTGTCCTCGCCATCCTCGTCGCGCGTCGTCTCCTTGGCGTCGTGCCGGAAACCACGATGGCGACGCGTCATGTCATCGCGCGCTCAAGCGGCGCCGTGCCGCCCATCGCCCCTTCGGAACAGGGAGTCCCTCATGTCCAAATCCACGGATAAAAAGCGGATATCGCTCGTCGTGCCGTGCTTCAACGAGAGCGAAGCCATCGACCCGTTCTTCCGAAGCATATTGCCGATTCTGGAGGGCATGACATCGATCGCTTTCGAGATTGTTTTCGTCAACGACGGCAGCCACGACGACACGCTGGAGCGACTTCTAGCCTATCGTAGACGCGACGCTCGCATACGCGTAATCGACCTGACGAGAAACTTCGGCAAGGAAGCCGCGCTCACTGCGGGTATTAGCGAAGCGACCGGCGATGCGGTCATCCCGATCGACGTCGACCTGCAGGACCCGCCGGAGTTGATGGTGCGGATGGTGACGTTGTGGCAGGAGGGCGCCGACGTGGTCCTCGCCAAACGAGCGAACCGCGCTTGCGACCCTTACCTCAAACGGGTCACGGCGGGTATGTATTACCGTGTCCACAACTGGCTTTCCGACGTGAAGTTGCCGGAGAACGTCGGCGACTACCGTTTGATGGACCGCCGGGTGGTGAACGCGCTCAAACGTTTGCCCGAGCGACGCCGGTTCATGAAGGGATTGTTTGCGTGGGTCGGATATCGCACTGCCGTCATCGAGTACGAACGCCTGCCTCGCAGCGCGGGTCAATCGAAGTTCTCGGGATGGCGCTTGTGGAACTTCGCGCTCGAGGGCATCACGAGCTTCAGCACGTGGCCGCTGCGAAGCTGGACCTACGCGGGGCTTTCCATTGCACTCATCGCCTTTTTGTATGGATCGTTCATCATTGTGCGCACCTTCATCCTCGGTATCGATGTGCCGGGCTATGCGTCGTTACTGAGCGTGCTCCTGTTCATGGGGGGCATCCAACTGATCGGCATCGGTGTCGTGGGCGAATACGTGGGCCGTATTTACGACGAATCCAAAGGACGGCCGGTGTACCTGGTGCGGCACCGGTATCAGGGCAGCGGCAAGGTGAGCCAGCTTCCCACGCAGGCGCTGCCGCGCGCTCGCCAAGCCACGACACGC
This sequence comes from Pandoraea sp. B-6, assembly GCF_000282835.1. Classification (NCBI taxonomy): domain Bacteria; kingdom Pseudomonadati; phylum Pseudomonadota; class Betaproteobacteria; order Burkholderiales; family Burkholderiaceae; genus Pandoraea; species Pandoraea sp. B-6. The sequence continues at coordinate 97,799 of NZ_KB290516.1, forward strand.
CTGCGTGAACATCGGTCGCACACGGTCGCCGCGAGGCATTGGGGCACGCACTGAGCGTTTAGCGATACGTCCAGTGGCAATGCATTAGGTACGTGACGGGTGGCACTGTCGCTACGACCGTGGCAATGCCGAGCCATGCGGCGCCTCCCATTGTCGCGACGGCGTGCGCAATCGCCGTGGTCATGCTCAGCCCGACCAGTGACACCAACGCGAAGCGGACGGCGTTGGCGTGATCGATACGCGAGGAGAAGCTCCACAAGGTGTTGAGCAAATAGGAGCAGATCGTTGCGATGCAAAACGCGGCGGCGTTCGCGAACGTTGGTCCGACCGGTGTCGTCGCCAGCAACGTCGCCGCCGTTGCCACGTGCACGCCGGTCGATGCCATGCCCGACATCCCGAAACGAACGAAACGCCCCTGCATCACCGGGGTCATGCGCTAGGGCTTCGCGCGGAGCACCGCCAGCAGCGACACGCCGAACGGCAGGTCGATGAAGGGCAGGATCCAGCGCTCGGCACTGAAGATCCGATACAGCGAGGTGTTGAGCCACGGTGCCGGGACGGTGGTGCCGGAGGCGATTGGGGCGTGAAGGAGCCGATCTTTCATGCGCGCAACGACAGCCAGGGGGAACAGGGCGGTGTTGAAGTAGGTCACGCGCTCGATGGCAAGCCCGGCGGACTCGGCGGTCGTCGTCAACGTCTGCCGGCTATAACGCCGATGATGGTGCAGCATCACGTCATGCTGGCTCCACATCCATGCGTTCGCGGGCACGGAAACCAGGACGGCGCCGCCCGGCGCGAGGCGATCGCGGACGCATTGCAGCGAAGCGACATCGGGTCCGATGTGTTCCAGACAGTCGAAGAGGCAGACCAGATCGTAGCGGGTGCCGTCGAAGGGCATATCGTCGGGGCAGTGCCCTTGTCGAATGTCGAAACGTCCGCCGGTCTTTTGGTGGGCGATGGCACAGGCGTGGGTATCCATCTCGACGGCGTGGACACGCCCGTGATCGGCAAGCATGTCGAGGTTGCCGCCGGTGCCCGAACCGATTTCCAGAATCGCGGCATTCGCAGGCAAGGACAAGCGACGGATGACATCGCCGAGAATGCTTCTGCGGCCTTGAAACCACCAGTGATGGTCTTCGGTGCCGGCCATATCGAGATAGGCTTCAGGCGACATGGCGCTTTCCCCCGTATGAACGACTGCGTCGCATGTTCGACGCGAGTATGCGATCAGTATAGGCAGGGGAGGCGGGCGAAGCCAGACGTTATCGGGTAATCCTGAGTCCGATGTCCGACGGCCCGACGGCCCCATGCACACCTGTTGATCCCGCACACACCTTTTGTTTCGACTCGGGCCGAGGCGAACGTCCATCCGCCTCGGCGGAAGCTTGCGGAAGACAAGGCCCGAATATCGGCATGGGTTAGATGGGCTCTCGCGAGCGGACGCCTGGGTCGTACGGTACCGGTGACGCCCCGTCTTTTCCTACGACGAAGGACATCAGGTCTTCCCCAATGACGAAGCGGCCGCTGTAGCCTTGACTGATGCGGTCGCGAAGTTCGTCCATCGACGCACGGGGAATGCCGTGCCGGCTATAGAGCGAAATATGCGCCAGCACCGCTAGCTTGGGCTGTGCTTCGGAGAAGATGCGAGCGACGTTTGTCGGGTTGGCAAGATAGCTGTAGAAGTGATTCGCGTAGTCCATGTCGCGCGCTTCGAGGGCTTTGCTTGCGATCGCGACGCTTTGCACCATCAGGTCGGCGCCCTTGGCATTGGCGACCAGATTCTCGGAGTAGGTGCAGTCGTCGGTAATCACTACCGTGCGTCCCATGTACGTTACCCGATAGCCGTAGTCGGGCTTCGTGACGCCATGTTCTATGAGGAATGCGGAGACCTTGACGCCGTCTCGATCGTAGACAACACCGGGTTTGACGACGTAGGCGTGGATGTCGATGGCGCCGGGGTTCGTCTCCTTCGCAAGCAGTCGCAAGCGATTGTTGTCCTTCAGCATCAGTTTCAGGCCGGCCGCGACGTTTTCGATACCTTCGGGGCCGTACATGACCAAAGGTGTGGTGCGACGCCCGTCGTCCGTTGGAAGCGGCGCGGAGGCATAGAGATCGGCCAGCCCGGTGACGTGGTCGGAGTTCATCAGACTGACAAAGACGGCGTCAATGTCCCGGATGGGCACGTTGCGTTGATGCAGGCGAGTTGCCACGCCTCGACCGGCATCAAACAGCAGTTTTTGATTGCCCGCCTCGACGAGCATACTGATGCCGAACCGGTTGATATTGAGAATGGGCGTCCCGGTGCCGAGCAGTGTCACCCTGATTTCCTGGGCATGCAGGGGCGACATCATGAGCATGGCGAATGCCAGTGTTGCGACTGACTCGGAAAGGCGTTTTATCAGCGTCATTGTTCGACTCCTTCAAAGGGAGTTGTCAATCTACGTGACGCCTTCGCGGCAAAAACGTACTAAATTATTATTGCCCAATAACTCTCCGTTAAACGGCCGTGGAATGATCAACGTTCGGCATCTGAATACCCGCCTGCGCATCAGGCATATGGAATTTCTTGTCGCGCTCGAGCGTGAGGGAAGCCTGCACAAAGCGGCGGCAAGTCTGGGCATGTCACAGCCTGGCGCGAGCAAGATGCTTCAGGAGCTGGAGACGCTGTTCGATACCGTGATTTTCCGTCGCGAGGCCAGTGGGCTTACGGCGACGCAGGAGGGGCAGCTCATCGTCGATCGTGCGCGCGTCGTGCTGGGCGAGATAGTGCAGATGAAGTCTGATGTCGATGCCGCGCGAAATGGTGTGTATGGGCGCGTGCGTGTCGGCGTCGCCGCGGCAGCGGTCTCTGTCTTGCTCAGTGAGGCGATTCGGGCGCTGGATGAGATTGCGCCGCGCACCATCGTCGAGATTCAGGAAGGGTCACTGCCGTGGCTCGTCGATGCCCTGCTTGCCGGCACGCTGGATTGCGTCCTCTGCCGACTTTCCGATAGCACCGACAACGAGAAGCTGGCTCGTGAGGCGCTCTGTGAAGAGGGGGTGTCGGTGGTTGCGAGACCGCAGCATCCGCTGTTCAACGGTATCCCGGTGAGTGTGGCCAACCTGGCGGCTGCGCGATGGATCCTCCCGACGCGTGGTGCACCGTTGCGGGACAGGGTCGATGCGTTCTTCGTCGCCCGCGGATTAAAGCCGCCTGCACCGACCGTGGAATCCGTCTCGGTGGTCGCTAACCTTTCGCTATTGAGGAGCGACGATTTCCTGGCCTTTCTGCCTGCGCCGATTGCCCAGGATTACGCGTCGACAGCGATGCTGGTCGTCCTTCCGACACAAGTGGATATTGCATTGCCGCCCATTGGCTTGATCACTCGCGCGACAGACGTTCGCTCGCCGCAGACCGATGTGTTTCTTGAAACGATAAGACGCGTCGCGACTGTGTCTCATTGATGGAGGGCGGATGCCCTCGAATTTGGGGGCGTCAGCGCTGTTTTGGTGGAGCACCGCCCTCAAATGTCAGCAACCACTATCGAGGGAATCAAGGAAATCTGGTGGGGGCGGTCAGATTCGGACTCACGGAAGGGGGGGCGACCTAGGGGGCGGCATTGTCCGGCGACTTTCGTTGGATGTCGTACTTCCTGGCTTAGGGATTGGCATTCAGTGCGGCCTGCAGGTCGTCCGGCACGACTGAGTTACGCGGATTCGGGAATGCCCGATGCTTCGAAAATCCAGCGTGTATTCGTCGGAAGAAAGAGGGCGGTCTTCTTAATTGAGCGTCCAATTAATTGGCTTCATTTCGGTTCGCGATGGTGCGCACGGTGTCACGGATGGCCCGAGGTCTATACGAAGCCGGTCGCGATCGCTGCGTCCTGAGGCATCGGATCGGTGGCATCGGCGGTTGTGGCGTCGCGACGGTTACGCGGCTGAGATCAGCAGCTTTCCAAGAATCCTGCCGCCATGCTTTGCCTGAGCGGCCGTCAATGCCGAATACCCCACGATGACGCCGGCGTCGAGTTCGGCGCTTCGGCAAAAACTGCTGACCGTCTGCAACGACACGCCGGCCATGCGAGCCTTCGCGACATACGATGCTTCGTCCATTTGTGGCGGCAGCCACAGGACGAAATGAAATCCAGCCTGCTCACCCGATACCGTGTAATGCTCGTTGCCGTGTTGCGCCAATTGCGCGAGCACCATGTCCCGCCGATGGCGGTATGCCTGACGGCTGGCGCGCAGGTGCTTCGCAAAATCGCCGCGTCCGATGAAGCGGGCCACCGCGAGCTGAGACGCCATGCCGACGGAGCGTCCGGTTACGCGCCATACGGTCGCCAGTGCCGGCCGAAGTTCCGCCGGCACAACCATGAAGCCGATGCGCAAGCCAGAGAAAAGCGTCTTGTTGAACGAACCGCAATAGATCACGCGGTCGTATGCATCAAGCGACTTCAACGCAGGAAGCGGGGCGGCCTGATAACTGAACTCGCCGTCGTAGTCGTCTTCGATGATCCACGCCCGATCGCGCTGTGCCCAGTCGAGCAGTTCGAGCCGACGGGAGACTGACATCGTGACCCCGAGCGGCGATTGATGCGCGGGCGTCACGTACGCCGCGCACGCATCGGAATGCTGGTTCAGCGTAGCGGTCTCGATTCCCTCCCGATCGACCGGCACGTCGATTACGGTCGCGCCTGCCATCGTGAAAATTTGCCATGCCGATGCGTACCCTGGATCTTCCATCAGTACCGAGCTGCGAGGCCCGAGCACGGTTCGCGCGATGAGATCGATTGAGTGCCGGATACCGGTCGTGATGAAGATGTCGTCGGCTCCGCAAGGAATGCCGCGGTATTCCCGCAAATACCCGGCAATTTCGTCGCGCAAGCACTCGACGCCTTGCAATGGCGTTGAACAGAGGTCGCTTGCCGTGGCGGAAAGCAGGCTCATCCCGATGTACTTCTTCCATTGCTGCATCGACAACAGGTCGGGATCGGCAAGCCGCGCTATGAACGGGACGCCCAGGCGGACCGCCTGTTCCGGGGCGGCCTCGTCCGTCGTTTCTGCCTGCTCCTGGGCCTCGCTGGGGCGGCGGGGCGCGTTCTCCCGCGACTGCGTGGCCGCGCGCAGATAGCTGTCCGGAACCACTGCGGACACCCGCGAGCCGGATCCTTGTGTTCGCGCGATGTAACCCTCGGAGCACAACCGGTCGTAGGCTGCTTCGGCCGTTCCTCGCGCCACGCCCCACCGAGCGGCAAGGGTCCGGCTGGACGGCAAAGGACTCTCGCCGGGCAGCAGGCGTTTCAGGATTGCGTCGCGAATCGCGTCGGCAATGCATTCCTGCTTCGACTGCGGGCTTCCCGAGGACAGTCCCGGGGGGCGCGGCAGATCAAGTGGAATCGCGGTTTTGCCTCGCGCCATAGTGGTCTAGTCAGCATTCGATTTAATGGCCCTTCAGCTTATATCACTTTGCCCATAAATTCTTGCCAACGACATTCATTGCGTCCGGAGGAAAGTTGTCCATAAGCAAGAACCCAGAGAGATTCACGCTCGCCGTGATCGGCGGCGGGGCGGCAAGCGTCGCGTTTCTTCATCACCTGAGCAATCTGATAACACCGTCAGTTGCGGCACGAATTCAGGTAAAGGTATTTGAACCGCGGTCGCAGATTGGTCCCGGGCTAGCCTACCAGCCTGACGTCGATACGGCCTTGCTGAATCGCGCGATTGAGACGATGTCAGTATCGGCTGCCGATTTTTCGACGTTCACGTCGTGGGTTCGATGGAAGTCCCACCATGAACCCGAATTGCGCGATCTCGTCCGACGAGACCTGTCGTCAACCTATGTTTCCCGATCGCTGTTCGGTCGCTACCTGCAAGACTTTTTTAACGAGACATTGTCTACCGCGCGCCGAAAGGGGCTGTCGGTTGACGTCGTGCATCGGGAGATTCGCGCCATCTCGCGAAACTCCCGTTATCGCTTGACTGCCGACGATGAGACCTATGACGCCGACAGTGTCCTCATCGCGGTTGGCAATACAGGGCCACGCGATTATTACGGTCTTTCCGGGCACGAGCGATATATTCATCGTCCATATCCCATCGCGTCAGCGCTTACGAAGCTTGCGCATGCGAAGCGGATCGCAGTCATCGGTGCGAGTCTCACGGCGGTCGACATTGCGGTCAGCTTGTACAGAATGAACAGTCAAGCCGAGATTCACATGGTGTCGAATACCGGTGTGCTTCCGCTTGTGAAAGGTAAGCAGGCGATGCCGCAGCCGCCGCGTCACCTGACGGCTGAGCGGCTGCATGCGCTTACGTCGGAGGGACATCGCAAGATCAGTCTGCGCCAACTCGGACGTTTGATTCGCGCGGAATTCAAGGCTGCCGGTGCGGACTGGCGAGAGTTGTTTGTTGACCACGACGATGCAATTGCGCTGTTGCTCGACGAGATTGCGGAGGCGGACCGCGAACGCGCGTGGCAGACGATTCTGGTTGCTACCAACGATCTGATTGAATTCGCGTGGAATGCGTTGGACCCTCAGAGCCAGGCCTGCGCGCTAAAGCGTTTTGCTCGCCATTGGCTTGCGTGCCGAGCGCCGATGCCCGTGGAGAATGCGCGTGTGATTGCGACGATGCTCGCGGACGGCCGTCTGAAACTTATGAAGACGCCAATCGCATTCGAACGAGCGCATCCGCACCGGATTTCTTCGACGGTCTCTGGTCACTACGATTACGTCGTCAACGCGACGGGCGCTGCCAAGGACGTTCAGGCGCCGGGCGATTCGTCCCTGATCTGGCAGATGCTTCAGGACGGGCTGGCCTGCCGTGACTGGCGGGGGGGAGTCCGTGTCGACTTCGAAACGGGCGCGCTGCTCGACAGCGATGGCGAGCCGGACTATCAGCTCCGCGCTCTCGGCCATATCACGTCCGGGACATATTTTTTCGTCAGCTCGCTTGAGATGGTCGCCAAGCGCGCTCGCCGAATCGCAGCCGACATCGCCTCCGCGTTCGCGGAAGAGGACGTCACGCTGCGAGCCATCACCCAGCCGTTCGAATTTGCCGGAGACCAAGTCCCCATATGAAGACTCAATCGTTGTCCCAGTGGGGCTGGTTGCTCTTGCTGATGCTCGTCGTCTGTCTTCCGCGCGTCACGATCGATGCATACCTGCCGTCGCTGCCCGTGATGGCGGACGCGTTGCATGGCACCGACGCCCAGCTCCAGCTTACGCTGACCCTGTACATGGTCGGCTATGCGCTTTCAATGCTGGTGTCGGGGCCATTGTCCGATCGGTACGGCCGGCGTCCGGTCCTCATCGGCGGCCTGTGCATCTACGTGGCCGCGAGTGTCGCCTGTGCGTTGGCGACGAGCATTCCGACAATCCTCTGCGCGCGCATCTTTCAGGCACTGGGCGGTTGCAGTGGCACGGTGATCGGGCGAGTCATCGTGCGCGAGCGCTTTCCGACGGCAATGCAGGCCACAATGCTCAGCCGCATCTCGGCTGGCATGGCGCTGTCACCGGTGATCGCGCCGCTGGTCGGCAGTGTCGTCGCCGAATGGCTTGGGTGGCGCGGCGTGTTCGCTGGGCTTGCGGCCGGAGGGATCGTTGCGACGGCGATGGTGTTGCGTCATTTGCCCGAGACGCGTGAGAGAGCGGCGCGGCCGGAGCCGGGCGCGGGCCTGCTGCGGACGTATGGAAGACTGCTCAGGGAGCGCCGCTTTCTGCGTTATTCGCTGGCGATCAGTTTCGTCTATTGCACCTATTTTCCGTTCATCGCAGAGTCGTCGACGCTGTTCCAACGGCAAATGGGGGTGTCCGGACCGGTCTATGCGGGAATCTTCGGTGTGACCGTGCTTGGATATTTGATCGGATCGAGCATATTCAGGCGCTCCAGCGGCCGATGGAAAGCCGATCGCGTTATCGCGTGGGCGGCGTGCGTGAATCTGGCCGGGGCCGTCGCGTTATGGGGGGGCGGCGCGGTCGCCCCCGCATCCGCCGCGGCAATCGTTGTACCGATGTTCTTCGTGATGATTGCCGTCGGGATCGCAATTCCAGCCTGTCAGTTCGCAGTGATGCAGCCGTATACGAAGATCGCCGGCACGGCGTCCGGGCTCTTCTTCTTCATCCAGATGGCGATCGCGGCCGCGTGCGGCGGCGTACTTGCTTGGACGTCGGACGGCACCGCCCGTCCGATGGTCGCGGTGACCGTTTGCTCGAGCGTCGCTTTTCTGGGCGTGATGGTTGGCCTGCGAGAGCGTAGCGCGGCCGCGGCCAGCGTCGAAGCTGGCCGACACGCGACGGGGAACCAACGCGCAGCGGAGCGATGAGGGCTTGCCATTGCGTGTCGGAAAGCCGGGCCGGTCGACTTAGCCGCCACATCAAGGGCGGGAGTTGCTTCGCGCGGGCAGGTGTTTTGGCGAAGCATCACGGGGGACGGATGATGGTCGGCACGTGGCGGTCTGACTCGGGCGGGTGGGGCCGTCGGTGCGTCTCATCGGTGTCCCGCACTACCGCTTGCCGGCATGGCACTCGCTACCACTGCGTTTTCCAGCGGCGATCAACGTCGACCTAGTTGACCATGGACGTGCGCGATGCAACCCGCGCGGTAACCGCTAGAATTACGGTTTTAGCCCGAAATACGTCCATGTCTTTTGCCTCGCTTGGCCTGATCGATCCGTTGCTGCGTAACGTGCAGGATCTCAATTACCAGACGCCTACACCGGTGCAGGCCAAGGCGATTCCTGCCGTGCTCAGTGGCAAGGACGTCATGGCGGAGGCACAGACCGGCACTGGCAAAACGGCGGGCTTTGCGCTGCCGCTGTTGCAACGACTGGTGCAGAACGGCCCGGCGGTGTCGAGCAACCGTGCGCGCGTTCTTGTTCTGGTGCCCACGCGTGAATTGGCTGAACAATTGCTGCAAAGCTTTATCGCTTACGGCAAAGGCCTCGATCTGCGATTTCTGGCTGTCTACGGTGGAGTGAGTCTCAACCCGCAGATGATGAAGTTGCGCAAAGGCGTGGATGTGCTCGTCGCCACGCCGGGTCGTTTGCTGGATCTCAATCGCCAGAATGCAGTGCAGTTTGATCAAGTGCAAACGCTCGTGCTGGATGAAGCCGACCGCATGCTGGATCTGGGCTTTGCGCGCGAACTCAATGCCGTCTTTGCTGCCTTGCCCGCTCAGCGCCAGACCCTGCTCTTCTCCGCCACGTTTACCGATGACATCCGCGCCATGGCGGCGAGCGTTCTGCGCGGTCCGATCAATATCAGCGTCAGCCCGCCCAACGCCACGGCCAGCAAGATCAAGCAGTGGGTGGTGACGGTAGATAAAAAGAACAAGCCGGACCTATTCATGCACCTTGTGGCCGAGAACCACTGGGATCACGCGCTGGTGTTCGTCAAAACCCGCAATGGCGTCGATTACCTGGCGGCCATGCTGGATGAAGCGGGCTATGCGGTCGACACCATCCACGGAGACAAACCCCAACCCGCGCGCTTGCGTGCGCTGGAGCGCTTCAAGACGGGCGAAGTCCAGATGCTGGTCGCGACCGATGTGGCTGCGCGCGGACTGGATATCGACGATTTGCCGCTGGTGATCAATGTCGATCTGCCGATCGTTGCGCAAGACTACGTGCATCGTATCGGCCGTACCGGCCGCGCGGGCGCCAGCGGCGTGGCGGTGTCCCTCGTATGTGCCGACGAAGCGCCGCAATTGGCCGCGATTGAAGCGCTGATCCGGCAAACCCTGCGCCGCGAAGAAGCGCCGGGTTTTGAAGCCGAACACCGTGTGCCGCAAACCAGCGCGACGGGCCAGATCATCAAGAAACCTAAAAAACCCAAGAAGCCCAAAGTGCCGTTGGCCGGGCCGGTTACGGTGCAGACGCTCAGCAAAAAGCCGCGCACCAAACCCGCCGGCAAACCCGCTACGGGGTCGCGCAAACCCGCCGGTAAACTCGCGGGTGGTCGCGGCAAACGCCAGCCCTGATTTCTGCCTTATCGGAACACCACCGACAGGGGCACGACCACGACCGCAAAAGGGCAGCGAGGGCGGGTATGGGTCCCTGCGGACGGTTCAATATGCAGCCCGCACGCAAGACATCGAGCGCGGCGCGTTGTCCCGCATTCACGAACCGGCCCGACGCAAGCAACGACGTCCGTCGCTACCTCAGGCCGGTTCGCCATCGTCAGATCTCCGAGAGCGACACGGGCGACTGGGTGGTGATGGCCTCACTCTCCACGGCTCGCCCATGCTTTGCGCCCGCGAGCAGAATCCCCAACGCGGCCAGCACTGCCGGTATCGCGAGAATCATGAACAGTCCGGCATTGCTCCAACCCGCCGCGAGCAGCATGGCGCCTCCGAGCGAACCCGCCACCGCCCCGATGCGGCCGATGCCGAGCGCCCACGCCACGCCGGTCGCGCGATTGGATGTCGGGTAATAGGCGGACGCAATCACGTTCGCGCAGACCTGCGAACCGCTCACGCAGAATCCGGTCACGAAGATGCCCAGCGCCAGCCATACCGCATCGCCGGCAATCGCCAGCGACGCTAGCGCGAACGCACCCACGACATAGGCTGCGGCGACCACTTTGTAAGGATGGTACCGGTCGATCAGCACGCCCAGCACAATCGCACCCAGCACGCCGCCGCCTTGCAACAGTCCGGCAAACATCGACGCCTGCTTGAGCGTCAGGCCGCTGCGCTCCGCCAGGATCGGCAGCCAATTGATGAGCAGGTACAGCAACAGCAAACTCATGAAGAATGCGAGCCAGAGCAGCAGCGTGCCGCGCCGGTAGTCGCGATGGAACAGTTGCACCACGGGCGACGACGGGAGGCGATCGTCGGCAGCGGTGTACTGCTGACCGGCCACAACCCGTTGCGGCGCGACGCGCGCCAGAATCGAGATGATCTGCGTCTGCGTGCCGCCTCGGATCGCCAAAAAGCGCACCGACTCCGGCAGCGTGAACCACAGCACCGGCGCAAGCGCCAGCGGCAGCAGGCCGCCGACGGCGAGCAAGCCGCGCCAGCCGATCCCCGCCACGAGGTACGCCGTCACTACGCCGCCGAGCGCCGAGCCGAGCGAGAAGCCGCAGAACATCAGCGTGAGCAGAGTGCCGCGACGCCGCTCGGGACTGAACTCGGACGTCAGCGTGATCGCGTTGGGCATGGCACCGCCCAATCCCAGGCCGGTCAGGAAGCGAAGCGCGATCAGCCATTCGACGTTCGGCGCAAACGCCGCCCCTACGCTTGCCGCACCGAACCACGCGACAGACAAGATCAAGACACGGCGGCGTCCGATACGGTCCGCCATCGGCCCGCTACAGAACGCGCCCACCATCAGTCCCAGCAGTCCGGCGCTGAACAGGGGGCCGAGCGAGACCATCGACAACTGCCATTCGGCGCGAATGTGAGGGGCGACAAAGCCGATGATCGCGATGTCGAACCCGTCCAGCGCCACGATCAGGAAGCACATCGCGCTGATCATGATCTGGAAGCGCGACACTGGGATCGCGTTGATGAAGTCCCGTACGTCCACTGACGTGTGCCGGGTGTCTTGCTTGTCCATGAAAGTGTCTCCTGTCTCGATGCGGCGATACGATGTCGCCCTTTATGTGGATGTGCTCAATGAGGCTGGCAGCTATGCGGCGCGCCCGTGCACTGGGTCGGCGGCATTGGTCTCTACTTGTGCGATGAACGCAGGATCTCGCCGACGAAGGTCTTCGTGACTGACGCGTCCCGTGCGCAGCATGTAGTCGTATGCAAAGCTCACGGGATCGAGGTGCATGCGCTGGCCAACGGACTCGTACCAGTCGAGGCTCCGTCTGGCGGCGTCCTGAAAGCGATCAGAGGCGCTGCGACGGCTTTGCTCGAACGAAGCGAACGCCGCTTGCACATCATTCCGATGCGCCGACAGCGCTTCGAACAAGGCGATGGCATCCTGCATGGCCATGCGCGTGCCCGAGCCGAGGGAGAAGTGCACACTGCGCAGGGCGTCGCCAAGCAGAACCACGTTGCCGTGCGACCAGCGCGCATTGCTGACCACCCGTGCCTGAAACCAGTTCGACCGGTTGGTCAGCAACGAATGGCCTTGCAGGTCGTCGGCAAAGATCTGCTCGCAGAACGCGCGGCTCTCGGCCTCGGCGGCGGTGTCGAGGCCGCAGCGCTGCCATGTCTCGGGATCGACTTCCACGAGGAACGTTGAGCGATCGGGACTGTATTGATACGCGTGCGCCATGAACACGCCGTGCGGCGTCTGACGGAAGATCAACGACACCGGGTGGAAGAGCTGCGACGTGCCATACCACGCGAACTTGTTGCGTCGCTCGTCGAAGCTCGGCATGAAGTGTTCGGCCAGATGGGTGCGCACGTCACTGTTCACGCCGTCGGCGGCGATGATCACGTCGGCGTCGGGCAGTTGGGCCGGATCGGTGACGTGGCTTTGATAGCGAACATCGACACCTGCTTGCGCGCAGGCTTGCTGTAGTACGCGCAGCATATCGATGCGGGACGTGCGCGAAAAGTGATTGTTGCTCAGGCGCACCGGCACGCTTTGATGCACGATCTCCATGTAATCGCAGCGGGTATGGTGCGCGGTGAACTTGCGGAAGAATGCCTCGTCCGCCTCTTTCAGGAACGCAAGTGCGATGTCGGAGAAGACAACGCCCCAGCCATAAGTGGCATTGGCGGCGTTGCGCTCGTGCACGACGATCTCGTCTTGCGGATGACGCTGTTTCATCAACAGCGAGAAGTACAGGCCGGCAGGCCCGCCACCGATGACGGCGATTCTCATGATGGGCTCCTTGATTTTTGGCTGGCGAAGATGGCGGGGGCGTCAGGCAATACGTGTCAGCGGTCGTGCGCTCGGCACGCCCAGCAGGGCACCGGCGTTGGGCACCTCAGGGGCCAGACCGAGGTGATCGAGCATCTGGCGCACGGTGCTCACGGCGGTCGACGTCACGGGAAGGCCGAGCCGGTCCTGCGCGATCTGGATCGCAGGCAGCGACGGCATCTGCACGCAGGCGGACAGCACCACGACGTCTGCATTGGCCGTATTGAGCCGCTTGACGTCGTTGAGCAACTGCATGGGGTCGCGGCGTCCGACCTCAAGGTTGTCGGGAATTTCGAACGACAGAGCATCGAGCACCTCGATGCCCTCGTGCTCGATATACTCGACCACAGCTTGCGTGAGCGGCTTCATGTACGGCGCCATCAGCGCGATCTTGCGCGCGCCCAGCGTCTTCAACCCGGCGACGAGTGCACCGGCCGACGTCATGATGGCGGCTGTGCAGTGGTTCTCGCGGCTGACGCGGCGCAGGTCCTCCTCAACCTGGCGGTGGTAGCCCGGCCCCATCGCCATGATGGCCACGAGGCAAGCGGTACTCATGACATCCACACGCGCGTCGGCGAGTTCGGCGGCACAGCGCAGGCCCTCGGCGTTCATCGCCGCAAGTTCCTCCTTCACCACGCGATGCATGCGCATGCGGCTCGAATGGAAGGTGAAGCGCTCGGGCAGGACCTGTTCACGCGCGCGCAGCATGGCGGGAATCTCGGTCTCCATCGTGGTGTTGGAACTGGGCACGATCTGACCAATGCGAAATGGGGTAAGCGTCATAGGGTGATGTCTCCGGCGAGTGAGGGGGCAGCGGCGTGTTCGGTGCAGGCTCGGTATTGTTCGAGTGCCGCGCGCAGCACCGACGGCATCTCGATCGACTCGCGCGCGCCGCGCTGGATGCAGATCGGCGTGAGTCGTGCAATGAAGGCGATGTCGTTGTCGGCTTTGCGCGCCGTCATCAACAAGGTGAAGGTTCGGGTGCGAACTTCGGCGACTTCCACGGTGACGTCGAACGCGTCGTCCGGCCAGAGCGAGCGGTGGAAGTCGAATGTCAGCGCGCGGGTGGGGGTGCCGAATCCGTGTCGGTTCTTGACGGCCTGTGGTGTGCCGCCGAAGAGCGATCCGTAGAACAATTCGGCGATGGAGATGACATAGTCGGAAAAGGTTGCCGTGTAGACGACGCCGGCCGGGTCGCACTCGCCCCATCGCACCTGACGGCGCACTACGAAGGGCTGCTCGCTCACCACGTATTCGGTACTGATCATGCGTCCGCCTTTGCCGTCTGGGCGGTAGTGGTACGCGCGGTTTCGGCGGCAAGGCGTTCGGCGATGGCCGCCCGCAGCGATGCCTTGTCGACCTTGCCGACGCGGGTCACCGGAAATTCGTCGACCGTCTCGATACGCTCCGGGCACTTGAACTTCGCCAGCCCCTGGCCGATGAGAAACGCGGCGAGTTCGGTGACGGAAGGCGCGACATGTCCGGGGCGCAGGATGAGATAGACACAACCCCGCTCGCCGTAAATCGGATCGGGCATGGCGACCAGCTTGGCGTCGGCAACGGACGGATGATGGCTGACAAACGCTTCGACCTCTTCGCAGCCGATCTTCTCGCCACCGCGATTGATGTTGTCGCGCAGACGCCCTTCGAAGGCGAAGCAGCGCACGCCGTCGATGACCTTTTCCGTGACCATGTCGCCGGTGCGCACGAAGCCGTCCGGCGTGAGCGTCTGCGCCGTTGCGTCGTGCGCCTTGTAGTAGCCGCGCAGGCTCGACGGTCCACGAAAGCAGAGTTCGCCGGCGGTACCTGCTTCGGCGGGCGTATCCGTGCCCGGAAACAGCACACGAATATCGTCGTCGTCGCACCCGGATAGCCCTTGCGTGTAGTGACGCAACGTCGCTGGCAGATGCGCGCCGGCCCCCATAAGCAGGCCTTCGGTCGTGCCGTAGAGGTTGAAGCACGGTACGCCGAGGTGGGCTTCAAGCGAGTCGGCGCGGCTCATCGTGCCGAAGAGTTGCAGCGACGAAAGATCGTGTTTGCCAACATCCTTGTACGCGATCATTTGCGGTGCGACTGGCCCAATGGAGAGGCCATGCGTGACGCGGTGCATCTCGATCAGTGTGAGCATGCGGGCGATGTCGACACGGGGCATCAGCACGGTCGTCATGCCGGTTGCCACGGTGGACGCAAGCACGTAGAGCTGGCCGGCGTTGTGCAGCAATGGCAGCGACCAGATCATGCGGCTGTGTTCGGACATGCCGATATGGCGCATCCATGTCAGCGAGTGTCCGATGTACTCCGCATGAAAGCGTGGGATGATCTTCGGCACACCGGTCGTGCCGCCCGAGAGTTGGAAGCTCAGCACGTCCTCGCTACCGATGCGAAGGTTGCCCAGCACGTCGCGCGCGCGCTCGAGTGGCATCGCGTCGATAAGACGTTCGATGGCGTGATGGCCGGTGCCGGCACGATCATCCTGCTTCCCGCGCGCCACCAGCAGATGCTCCAGCGACGCGTGCCGCGCCATCATTTGACGGGCAAACCCGACGAGATCGAACGCGGAGAAATCCGCTTGCACGAAGTAGCCGCGCGCCTCGGACTGTGAAACCAGTTGGCCGATTTCCACTTCGCGGTATTGCGGCACCGCACACACGGGAACGACGCCCGCCTTGTAGGCCCCCATCAGTGCGACGACGGTGTCGACGTTGGTGCCCATTTGGAAGACCGCTCGGTCGCCCGGGCGCAGGCCCAGTTCGATGAGCGCCGCGCCAAGCCGTTCGCTGCGCGAGTCGAGCTCGACGAAGGTCAGCGTAGCCTCATCGCTGAGGTAGGCCGAGCGTGCCGGGACACGCGCGGCGGTCGCCCGCAACGCGTCGCCGAGGGTGGTGTCGACCCAGGCGTTCGACGCGAAATAGCGCTGTGCCAGGTCCGGCGGACAGTACGTCACGCCGTCGATACGGTGATAGATACCGCTCATAGTGTCTCCTGCACGTTCCGGTGGCGACGTTATGCGCGCGGGGCGATCCGCACGATGTCGCGTTCATAGCTTTCGATTCGGCCGTCGAGGCCGCCCGTGAACAATCCGTACCAGACGGCGGGCTTCAGGCCCAGTGCGCGACGCTCGAAAGCAATCGGCACATCGCTGGAAATCACGGTGTAGTCGCCGCGGGCTTCGACCCGGCACGACGGCAACTGCCGTGCGGCTTCGGTCAGCGGCGCAAACTCGGGCACATTAAGGACGAAGATTTGCAGCGGTTGGCGGGGCTGTGGCGTTTGAGTCCTCATGACTGACGCTCCCCATGCAGACGTTGGCCGAGGCGCTGAGCCTTGCGTTGCCAAACGGTGTCGATGCAGGTAAAGGGGGCGCCGCCTGCGAGGGCTTCATCTTCGATTTCCATGGCGGCCTCGAGCGTGGCCGACGCGTCGCGCGCATCGATGCCTTCCAGCGCGCGCAGCTTGCGGGTGATCTCGATGAAGTAGCCGTTCGGGTCGCGAAAGTAAATCGACTCGATCACCTCGTGCGCCGTCTCGGTCGAGACTTCCACGCCACGCGCTTCCAACCGGGTCTTCCAGGCCCGCAATGCCTCCGGGCTGTCGACCCGCCATGCGGTGTGCGTGGCGTCGAATACGTGGTCGTCGGGTAACGGTGCCCGGCCAGGACGATTGGCGAGGAATGCCGGTTCCGCACTACCCAGATAGTAGAAGAAGGCGATCGTGCTGCCGTGGCCGCTATCGAAGAAGAAGTGCAGGAAGTCGGGGTGCGTTGCCGGCCCCCAGCCGCGGGCGGAAATCGTGTGAATCAGCGGCAGGCCGAGAATGTCGCGATAGAACTCGACCGTTTGCCGCAGTCGCCAGGTCGGCCGCGCCGTGTGATCCACGCCGTGCAGACGCAAGGCGAGATCGGCTGCGGGGATGTCGTTCAACTTCATGTCGGGTCTCCCGAAGTTCGGTAGTGCATTGGGGGGTAGGGGCAGGGCGTGTCATTGCGGGAAGGTCTCGCGCAGCCAGTCCTGCAGCAGGCGACCGGCGATGTAGCGTCCCGCTTCTTCGCCATCGGCCAGCGCGCGGCCGTGGTGGTCGCCGCGTACACGCCGGTGCGACTTCCGCGTCGAGCCGAGACTGGCGTAGATGTCGGCGATGACGCTGGGAAAGCAGGCCTGATCGCCCGTGTACTCGATGAGCAGCGTAGGCTGCACGATGGCCGATGCGGTTTTCGACAGCAAGGCGTTCGAGGACAACCCGGACCATGTGGAGAGCCACGCCTCGGGAGAGCAGACGCGGCCGAAACCGACCGAACCGTAGTTCGAGGTGAACGGATCGCTGCCCCAGAGTGAGCCGAAACGCCGGTCGGACGGGTCCAGCGTCAGGTCGAAGCAGCGCAGGTCGGCATCGGTTCGCCAGATCGTCATCACGGGCGTGTGCGCGGCTATGCGGCGCAGGCGTGCGTCGGTCCGATCCGAGTCGTGTTTGAGGCGCTCGCGTGCGCCTTGACGCGTCGCGATGAGATCGCGCGCCATGGCGTCGAGACGCGCCACACGAGCGGTTTGCGCGACGCGGTAGCGCGCTACGAAGTCGGCGTCGTAACGCGTCGCGGGGGCGCCCCCCGACTGCCGCGGCGAGAACCCGTTGGCCGGGTCGAACGGGTCGAGCGTCGGGTCGACGGATAGCGCATCCTGCTCGTTGGTCACCGACGGATCGATGCAGGTTTGCAGCAGGGCACCTTGTCCGGGGTGGGGGGCGACGAAAACCACACCGTCGATGGCCGGCATGTCGAGCGAAGCCAGTTTCGTCGGACGTCCGCCTGGTGTGCGCTCGATTCGCGCTTCCGGGACCAGCCTGGATTGCTGCGCGTAGAGGGCGTAGAGGCCACTTCCGCCCGAGTTGCCGAGCAGGATGATGCGTTTGAACCCCGCCTCGCGCAGGAATCGCATGCTGGCGGCGACGTCGTAGAGCGCGAACTCATGTTCCAGCCGCATGTCGTTGCCGACGGATCGCGGGGCCTGTGTCCATGCGGCATAGCCGGCATTCACGATATCCGGGATCAGGTAATGACATGCCATGAACTCACGCGGATGCATGATGCAGACAACAGTATCGGGCGAACCTTCGGTATAGAGTGCGCCGCTCGTTGCCGCGCCGTCTGCCGTGCGAAGGACGACATTACGCGTCGTCGCGCCCAATGGCAGATCTCGCGGATTCCAGTCCGTGTTGAGAAATCCCGCCGTCGCGCCGTGACCGACGTTACGACCTTGCAGTTGTTGACTCATCTCCTCACCTCCTTTTTTACATATTAGTCCAGTTTTTTACGGATGAGTAAACATTCGCGTTGAAATTTGACGGAGATGTAAAAAATTCTGGGGCGAAATGCTTGCGGGGCTTTGCGCTGCAAGGGAATTTGGTTATCGTTGGGGTTTTCTGACGCCTGCGTCAAAAGAGGAACTGAAGGTCGTCATGAGCAAAGCACAGACAAAGAGCGACGCGTTGCGGGAGAACATTCTGGAGGTCGCAACGCGGCTGTTTATCGAGCGGGGTTTCGACGGGACGAGCTTCAACGACATTGCGGATGTCGTGGGCGTGAGTCGTCCGGCGCTGTACTACTACTTCAAGAGCAAGGAAGCGATTCTCGAAGTGTTGACCACGGTGGTCACGCGCGCGGCGGGGGAGTTGGCCTCCGAGGCGTTACCGGAGGATTTGCGGCAACCGGCCGCGATGTTGCGGCATCTAGTGTTGCGGCATGCTCATCTGATCCTCACGCATCCGTTGCAATTTCGTGTGGTGGAGCGCAATGAGGACAACTTGCCGCTCAAGCAAAGGAAGCTCGCCGAGCAATCGCGGCGCGCGGTGCTTGAACAGTTCCGGCAGGCGATTGAGTTGGGTATCGAACGCGGTCAGTTTCGTATGATGGACGCCAAGGTCGCCGCGTTCTCGATCATCGGCATGTGCAACTGGACAGCCTGGTGGTTCACGCCGTCCGGCCCGCGCAAGGCTGACGAGATCGCGGAGCAGATTGCCGACATGGCGCTGCGCTCGGTCGAGCAAGATGCGGGGCGGCAGCTCAGCGAGCAAAGTGTGGCGGGCGTGTTGAAGCTATTGCGTGACGATATTGATTTGCTCGAGCGACATGTCAAGCCGTAAGTGAAGGGGACTACCAGCGAGCTATGTGACTCGATTCTGATGACCCGCAACGAAGTCGAATTTCATTGGCAGGAATAAAAGCGCGACAGGACTTTTGATCGTTTCCCAATTCAGCTCGTCCGTAGCGACGCGGCGCCGAGCGCATCGGGCGGGGTGGTCGAGGCGTTGATGCAATGGGACATCGATCAGTGGGTGCTCGAATCCATCGCCTTTCAAGTGCGTCGCCCTGTGTAATGGCTCATGGCCGGTGGCGCACACACGGGAAAGGCCGAGATCGGCTGTGGATTCAACCGGTCATTCGCAAGCGGCTCCATATGGCCTTGCGAGCGTCCGCTTAACGCGAAGGAACGGTCCTGTTTTCATCGTACATATTGGACTATTTTCCCCGCCGCTTCTCGAGCGCTACGCATTACACCAATGAGCGTGGCCGACGCAGCCCCGCACCACTCGCCGTAGCCAACCAACCACAAGCGTTCCTCGTTTCGGGCGTGCGTCCCATCTGTCCTTGGTAATCCGTCGCTGTCGCAGATCTGCAGCGGGTCAAGATGTCTGAGTGCGGGGCGGAACCCTGTGCACCAGATCACGACATCGACGCAGGAGTGCGTGCCGTTGCTCCACACGACGCCGTCTGCATCGAAGTGGTTGAACGGACGCATTGAGTGCAGAACGCCTCGCGCACGCGCGTCGCGTACAGGCGGAACCATGACGATGTCGCCCAAACCGCCTACCGGCGCCGTCATCGTGTGCCCATCGCGAAGCGCCTGCCATTTGGCAGTCGCGCGTTCGAACAAGACTCGGCCATCCACGTCATCTGGAAGAAAAGCGGGCTCCTGCAACGTCACCCACATAGCGTTGCAGACTGTCGATACCTCCGCCAGGATTTGCGCACCCGAGTTGCCGCCGCCCACCACCAGCACGTTTTGTCCGCGCAGATCGTCCGGGTTGCGATACTGCGCCGAATGCATCTGGCGACCTCGAAAGATCTCGCGTCCAGCGTAGTCTGGGATGTAGGGTGCGCTCCACGTACCGGTCGCGCTCACCACTGCCTTAGCCAGCCATTCCCCACGATCAGTGGTAACCAGCAAGCCATTCTGTACACGTGAAACGGATTCGACATGAACGGGGCGTCGCACTGGGAAGTGATAACGATCCTCGTATCTCGCCAGATAGTCGATGACCTCGTTGCGCGTAGGGTACGTGTCTTGTGATACGGGCATCGGCCAGCCTGGCAGTGAACTCCATTGCGCCGGCGAAAACAGGTGCAGCGAGTCCCAGGTATGTCGCCAGGCGCCTCCGGGGGCGCTCTGGTCATCCAGCACGATATGGTCGAGTCCCGCACGGCGCAGGAAGTAGGAGGTGGCAAGCCCGGCCTGGCCACCTCCGATGACTACGGCGTTAATGTCTGTAGGCATGCGTTTTCGTTCCATCTCCTGATTCGAATTTCAGCGGTGTCGCAGCCTATTGCGCTTCAGGGCGGTGGTCGGCGCACTACGTGGCCGCCCGCGACGTGATCACATGCTTGAGGCCGGCTGCCCCGACCGGTGCCTCGGCAAGCCACGGAATCAATGCGGTGCGCTGCGCCAGATTGTCCGCCACGCGGCGCACGAACGGCACCTCGCAAGTCCCTCGCTGACATAGCATCGGATCGGTCGTGCCGCTCGCCAGCAACGACTGGTTGATGACCCACGCGTATGGCGATATCCCGGCGCGCGCGAGGTCGGCGCGCAGGCGCTCCGCTTCGTGAACCGGCGTCGCTTCCGGCAACGTGACGATGAGGATTCGGCTGTAGTCCGGGTCGCGCAGGCGCGGCAGCAACTGACGGACCGACTCCGGCATGTCACCCTGTGTACGCATCACTTCGCGGTGATAGGCCTCGGCTGCATCGAGCAGCAGGATGGTGTGCCCGGTGGGCGCGGTGTCCAGAACCACAAAGCCGGATTTGCCTTGATCGACGGTACGCGCGAAGGCCCTGAAGATGGCGATCTCTTCGGTGCAGGGCGAGCGCAGATCTTCTTCGAGCATCGCCCGGCCGCCCGCGTCGAGATGCGATGCCGCTTTGCCCAGCACTTCCTCGGTGTACTGCTGCACTTCGCGCGCCGGGTCGATGCGGGTGACGCTCAGCCGAGGCACGACGCCATCGACGGTGGCGGCTACATGCGAGGCCGGGTCGGTGGTTGAGAGGATCACGTCGTGTCCACGGCCCGCCAGCGCGACGGCGATAGCTGCCGCTACGGTAGTCTTGCCCACGCCGCCTTTTCCCATCGTCATGATTACGCCGTGGCCCGTGTTTGCCAGCTCGTCGACGAGTCTCCCCAAGCCCGGCGGCAAGGCGGTTTCGGGCATCCGGCGCTCGGTCGGCATGCGCACGCGCTCGGGATGCGCCATGTCGCGCAGTGCGTCCAGGCCGACCGTGCCGCGCGGCAGAAACGGAGTGCGCGTCTGCGGCAAGCCAGCCAGTTCTCGCGGCATGTCGGCCAGCGCCTGCTGCGCACGCTGCGCCATGGCGGTCGCGATGGCGTCGTCACGCCGGTCCGTGGCAAAGAGCCCATTGATGGCCAGCACCTGGTTGTCAATGCCGAGTTCGGCCAGTTCGTGCCGCGTGCGATTCGCTTCGCGCAGCGCCGCGACTTCCGGGCGACTTACCAGAACGACGGTGGTCTGCGCTGCGTTCGAGAGGCGTTCGACAGTCGCCGCGTACAGCGCCTTCTGCTTCTCTAGCCCGGCCAGTGGCCCGAGGCACGAGGCGCCCCCAGTCGACGACGAGATGAACTCGTTCCACGCCGACGGCAACGTCAACAAACGCAGCGTGTGGCCCGTCGGGGCGGTATCGAAAATCACGTGATCGAAATCGACCGTTGCCGCCGGATCGCCGAGCAGTTTGGAGAATTCGTCGAAGGCCGCTATCTCGACTGTGCAGGCCCCGGAAAATTGCTCCTCCATGTTGCGGATCGCCGCGGCAGGCAAGACGCCGCGATACGGCCCGACCATGCGTTCCCGGTAGGCCTGCGCGGCGGCTTCGGGATCGATATTCAACGCAAACAGGCCCGCGGCGCCGGGCACTGCCGTCGGCAACTGACTCAGGCCGACGCCAAGTACCTCGTCGAGATTGGAGGCCGGATCCGTGCTGACGATGAGCACCCGCTTGCCGGCATCCGCTAGGGCGAGCCCCGTGGCACAGGAAAGCGATGTCTTGCCGACGCCGCCTTTTCCGGTGAAGAACAGATATCGGGTCTGCGATTCAGGAAGGGACATGAGCGCCCCCTAGCAGCAGCCCGAACCCGGCGTGCAGCAGTTGCCGGCCTTGATGTGCGGCTTTTCCGCCGCAGTCAGCGCAATGCTGAGTTTCTGCGCGAGTTGCTGGCGGGACGGATACATGCCCGTCGATACGATGTGGCCGTCGATCACGAGGATCGGCAGCCGTTCCATACCGGCTTCCATTTCCTTGACCACCGCCGCGTTGGCGGCGAACGCTTGCGGCGCCTGGCCGAGGTTGTAGCGGGCCACGGTGACGCCGTGCGCGCCGACCCACTTCAGGTCGGCTGCGAATTGCGCCAGCACGGGGTCCACGTCCACACCGCAAACGCCTGTCGAGCAACACATGGCGGGATCATACACTTCGAGTTTCTTCATGGCAGGCACCTTGGAGCCATCGGGATTCAGCGGTTTCCACAAGCACGGGTGCGTCTGCGGGCAGAGATGAGTGAATTCGGGCAGAGCGCGGATCGCTTCGGGAATGTGGTTTCGCTCGATGCGAATGAACCCGCGCCGTGCAAAGAATGTGTGGGCGGATTCGTCGTTCGGAATAAGATACAGCGCGCGCAGCGATCGCGTTTGCGCTAGCGCAATAGAAGCGTCGATAAGGCGACTACCGAGACCGGACGCGCGCAGCCGCGGGTGAACAGCGACCGAACGCAGCAGGGCCGCCATGCCGGCCTGTTCCAGTCCCGCCACCCCGACAATCCCGGCGTCGCGCACGGCGACGTGGAAGCCGTCGAGGCTTTGCGTCGTGAGGTCGCTGGCGGGTAGCCCGCAGGTGTCCAGCAACGCGCGGATGGCATCGAAGTCGGTGGCGGCTGCCGGGCGAATTTCGTCATCACGTGTGCTCATGCCGATGCTCCTCTACGGTCGTTGCCGGGACATCACGGACATGTCTGTCGGAGGGTGATGCATCGCGCCCGGATCGTGTCCAGCTATCGCATCGTGCCCATAATCCCACAACTGGGGCATCGAACCCGTCGTGCCGCGCGGCGACGAGGCGCACCTTCCGCAGCGAATTTGCCCCAGCGCTCCCGGCAATAGCCCCGGGCGTCGGCGCTCGGGTTCGACAGGGCATCCAGCGCAAACGGGTTGATACGGCCGCTTGGCGCGCTGCCGGCGCCATACGTGTCTTGACATACGTCAAGAAGGCCACGACTGCCTCTGCCATCATAGAAGGCCGTCAACGCGGAAACAGAACCGCACGGGTGCCCAGGGATCCGGACGCGCCTGTAGTGTCATCTGAACCTGAAGAAAGGCGGGACGGTCCTTAACACCCTCGTACCAGGACTGCATTGGCCGGCATCATCTTCCGTATTACCTGATTCCGCGTCATTCCTTTGAGGAGCAAGGTCATGAGCAACGTTGAAGTGGTCCTATGCAGCCCTGTGCGTACGGCGATCGGCACCTACGCCGGGACACTCAAGGACGTGCCAGCGCCGACGCTTGGCGCTGCCGTTATCCGCGAAAGCCTCGGGCGCGCTGGATTGGCCGCCGACAAGGTCCATTCGCTGGTCATGGGCAATGTGATTCAGGCCGGCGTAAAAATGAATCCGGCGCGGCAGGCGGGCATCGGCGGGGGATTGCCGGTCGACGTTCCGGCGCTTACGGTCAACCGCGTCTGTGGGTCGGGAGCGCAGGCCATCGTCAGTGCGGCCACCGAAATCTGGGCCGGCATGATCGAGTGCGCGATCGCAGGTGGGATGGAAAACATGGATCGCAGCCCCTATCTGCTACCGCAAGGGCGCTGGGGTGCTCGAATGGGCGACGTGATGTTGTTCGACAGCATGCTGCTCGACGGGCTCAATGACGCCTTCAGCGGTCAGCATTCAGGCTGGCACACTGAGGATCTCGTAGCAAAGTGTGGCATCTCTCGTGAAGACCAGGACCGTTGGGCGCTGCGATCTCAACAGCGCTTCGCACAGGCTCAGGCAGCTGGACGCTTCGATGCTGAAATCGTGCCGTTGGAGGTGCCAGGTCGCAAAGGCCCAACGGTGTTCGACCGCGACGAGCACAATCGGCCGGATACCAGCGCCGAATCGCTTGCCAGGCTCAAGCCGGCCTTTCGCAAGGACGGGACGATTACCGCAGGCAACGCGCCCGGCCTGAACAGCGGCGCGGCTGCGATGGTCGTCGCCGAGCGGGGCTGGGCCGAACGCAATGGCCTGACACCAATGGCCCGGCTGGTCAGTTATGGCGTGGGAGCGGTGGAGCCGGGTTTCTTCGGCCTGGGCCCGATCCCCGCGGTGCGACAGGCTATTGCGCGCGCCGGCTGGTCTATATCGGACGTGGATCGCGTAGAAATCAACGAGGCGTTCGCGGCCATCGCACTGGCGTGTCTGCGCGAGCTGGGCTTTGCGGAAGACGTTGTAAATGTAGAGGGTGGCGCGATTGCTCATGGACATCCGATCGGTGCGAGCGGCGCTGTGCTGACTACGCGACTGTTACATCAGATGCAGCGTGGCGGCGGTCGGCGCGGGATCGTGACGCTTTGCATTGGCGGAGGGCAGGGCATCGCGCTGGCACTCGAACTGCTGTGAACGCTCGTAGCGGTTGCGCCCGCAAGCCATGATTCGTTGAAGCGGTGACCCTGCGAGACAAACTGAAAACATCGCTCCGTAAGCGGAAAGCGGATGCCTTTCTGCGGGCCGACTTCGCGCAAATGGTGAGCGAGGCACAACTTAGCCGCGCGCTGCGGGAGTTGGTTGACGAGGGCACGATCGTCAAATTAGGCGTCGGGGTGTACGCCGAGGCCAAACCTAGTGTCCTGTCCGGCAAACCAATCCTCGTGCGTCCGATCGAAGTCCTGGCACCGCAGGCGCTCAAGCGGCTTGGCGTTAGGACATACCCAAGCGGAATGGTCGCCGCTTACAACGCTGGTGACACCACTCAGTTGCCAACGAGTGCTGTCGTCAATACGGGGAATCGCCGCATCGCCCGCAAGTTGGGGTTTGGTCGGCAATTCATTCAGTATGAGAACGATGTCGGAAGCGCCGATTGAGCGTATCGGCGCGTCGGTCACGGGAAAATATCTCGGCAGCGCCCATCACGCCGAATGTGGATGCTCCGCAATGAACTGCCGTAATGCCGCATCGATTCTCGTCTGCCAACCACTACCCGACGCCTTGAAGTAATCGACAACCTCCGGCGACAGCCGAATGTTGATTCGCTCTTTGGTGACCTCGGCCTTGGGTCGACCGCGAGGCTTGAGCAGTTTCTCGGCAGCTTCCTTGCCAACAATCCCCGGCAATACCTCACGAGCAGGTTGCGCCTTAGCGAAGTCCTTCTTCGTCCATTCCGGATTCTGCGAATCCTGACGCATCTGCTTCTTGATCTTGGCGTCCTCAGCCGGTGTAGGGAGGACGGTTCCGGGCTTAAGTTTCGGCATAGCGTTTCACCTCTCGCGAATTCGCCTTGCGCAAGCTGATGACGTGTATTTTTTCTGCGCGAGGCGTGAAGGCCAATGCGAAAAGCCGGTCACCGATGTACCCGAAGGCCGGGTAGCGTCTTTCGCCATAGTCGACTCGAACATCCTCTTCGATCACCGCGCTGTCCCACTCGAAGTCCTGGGCCATCGTGAACGGCAAACCCCGTTCCTGCCCATTCCGGTCACTTTTCGCCGGGTCGAAACTGATATCCATGAGCATTTATTGTGCGCACAAAAATTCTCGCCCATCAACTATTTTTTGTGGCGACAATAAATGGGGGAGTTTCCCGATGGCGCGCCGCCAATTCCCTCCAGATCCTGCCCCGCAAAGCTCTACGCGTTCTTTGACGACCCGCCAGCTGATCAAACCAATCAACACCCGCCAGTATTTGGATTGGCGTGTCCGGAGCACTGTGGTCGCCTTGCGCGCTGCCGGAAAGGCGATCAAAGGCACCGAAGGGCAGGTGCGGGCAAACCGGGAGAAGGCCTTGTTCTCGCATATCTGGAACAAGGCCCGAGAATGGGGCTGCACAGATCAGCCTAACCCGTGCGCGGGCATCAGGGGATATCGGGAGCGTCCGCGAGACGTGTACATCGAGGACGACGAGTATCGCGTCATCCATGAGCACGCTAGTCAGCCGTTACGTGATGCCATGGACGTGGCCTATCTGACCGGTCAGCGCCCCTCCGATGTTCTCAAAATGAGTGAGCGCGATTTATCGGATGGCTGCCTGGTAACCCACAGGGAAAAACGAAAGCGAAGCTCCGTATTCGTGTGGCCGGGCGGCTTAAGGCAACCCTTGATCGGATTTCCAAACAGAAAATCGGCCATAACCCACGTAGCTTTTTCCTGGTGGTGAACGAGCGTGGTCGACGGGTTGGCCTCAAGGCGATCCAATCGATGTTTGTGGCGGCTCGTCTTGCGGCAGGGTTGCCCGATCCGAAGAAGCATCAATTCCGCGATCTGCGAGCAAAAGCGGGTACGGACAAAGCCGAGGACGTTGGTGACATACGCGCCGCGCAGAAGCAACTCGGGCATACAAGCGTCACGACGACCGAGCGCTATATGCGGAACCGTCGGGGCGCTAAGATTGAGCCGACGCGATGATTCTTGGTTCCAACGCCTGATATCGACCCTCAACCGCCGCTCAGACTCGCACCACGGCAACGACCGCTTCCACCGTGCAACCGCCGCTCGGTCCGTCGAGGGTGATTCAGTCAACACTACGAGGCCGCTTGAGGGCTAATCGTAGACGACACGCAATTCTCGCATCAGAGCACCGTGGGTCGCATCAATGAGCCCCTTCGGGAAGGGGATATAGACAAGACCCTGAATGTTCGACGGAATACTCACACCCTCCTCGTGCAGCAGCACAACGCGCGCAAGACCGTACTTTCCTTGAAAATATCCGATCTCGTGCATGACGTTCTCACGTGCGCGCACCTCGCCGCTTTCATCCTTATCGTCGCCGGTCATGACGATGACTGCCGAATCGCACTGGTCGGCTGCATTCTCCAGCTTCGCGAGAACGGTCAACCCCTTGTTCGGCTCCTGCGCGAGTTCAAGCGTCGCAATTTTGAGGTCGCGCTCAATGAACGCCTGCACCGTGTACCAGTCTTTTGCCCGCCCGTGGCTAATGAACACCTTGCGCGACGCTGCAGCGACCGGCGCGGCCAGTTCGCTGTTCGCCCGAATTTCGATTGCTTGATCTACGTGCCGGGCAAGGCGTTCCAACTGTGCACGGTAGTAGTAGTTTGGAACTTGACTTCCGTCGGCTGCCGGGCCCATGCGGCACTCAGGCTCTTCGTTTGCGCTCGGGAAATCGCCATATAGTCCCGGTAGTGCTTCGCGTAGCTCTTCAATAGCATTCGCTGCCCCGAGGAAGTATGGTTCCACATCCTTCGGCGAGTACTGCCTGATTGGTATCCTGGTCGCCTCTTTCTCAAGCAGCTTGTCGATAACCTTCTTGAGCCCTGCGAGTTTCGCCATTGTTGTCGCTATCGACGCCACAATTCCTCCCTTCTGGTTTGCCCTGAGTCCGAGGCGTGCTACCCGAGTGAAGTGGAGAGCGTAACACGCCACTGGCAGTGGGGTTCGAGACTAGCGGGACCGGAATATGATCGCGAAAAGTAGGAGCGCCCTGATGGGCGGTGTCGCCGGCCGAGCTGGCTGTTTCGAGTGCGAAGCTGACGCGCGAATGTCCGGTTGCGCGGGCGGACGAATGGCGTTGTCTGGCCGAAAACGGTCACGCGCGAGGGGCAGTTTTCGACCCGAAGCGGTCGGCCGCCGCTCTGGCATGAACGTCGGTTGGGGTCCCACTAGCCGACAGATGAACAGATTTGCCCTCAGTTTTGCACCATATCCTGCGCTACGCGCAACGATCTCTCGAAACTGGAGGCGCGATCGGCTGAGCACGGTCTCAGGAAGAGGTCAAACTGCTCCACACTGCGGAGCAGGGATCGCGCAGTTCGTCGGCTACCGTTGGGGGGGAGCCTTGCCAGCTACAGCGACTGAGCGGTCTTCGCGCAGACTCCCTGTACCTGAAACTAGCGAGCTGAGGGTGGAATTGTGGCGGGAGCGAGGTCGAGTTCTCTCGCGTAAGCGTCCAGATGCTCTCCTACGTCGGCCTTCAACATCTCGACGAACCGTTTGATTTTTGCGTCGACGAACTGTCGAGATGGGTAAACCGCATAGACGTTGCGCACCTGTGTGTGATAACCGGGCAGTACGCGAACGAGCGCGCCGCTGCGCAGGTCATCCATCGCAGAGAACGCCGCGAGGAGGCCGATACCCGCGCCATCTCGAAGGGCTTGTGACATCGAATCCATATCGTTAACGCTGAAGTGTGGGCCGGTTGGGCGGAAGGTAGCGTCGCCAGCGGCGCTCTGGAGATGCCACTCGTCGGGCGCATAGTCGACTGTCCCGAGCAGAACGCAGTGATGGTCGATAAGGTCTTCCGGACACGTCGGTGCCGGATGGGCTGACAGATACTCGGGTGATGCTGCGAGGATGCAATGGCTGGGGCCTATGTTCTGGCTGACGTAGGCCGAGTCGGGTAGCGTTCGTGTAATAACAATACCGACGTCAAGTTGCTCTTCGAGCAGATTCGGCATGCGCTGGGACAGCAGGAGGTCGACCGAGACCTCTGGATACGAGTTGCGGTACGCCATGACGGCGCGAGTCACCAGATTGCGCCCAAGTCCGGGCACCGAGTGGACGCGCAACGTGCCGCGCGGCTCCAGCAGAGCGTCCCGCGCCTCGGCCTCCGCATGCTCCACGTCGGTCAGGATGGCGACGCACCGGTTGTAGAACCGCCGTCCCGCATCGGTGATGACTAGACGGCGCGTCGAGCGCTGTATGAGCCGGGTGTCCAGCGACTCCTCGAGTACCGAAACCGCGCGCGAAATGTTCCCTACTGTCGTGTCCAGATGGTTCGCGACCGCAGTGAAGCTCCCCATTTCAACGACTTTTGCAAAAACCGACATGTTATATAGCTTGTCCATCCCACCTGTCCCATTCGTCTGATTTCACTGAATCCGCGCCCCGCGCTGCACGGGCATACGGCCATCATAGGCGAGCGACGCCTTGCGTGTCGGTAAGCGTAACCGGTCGGAGCGCGCGGATTTTCCCTCTCACGGAAAGAATCATTCTTTCTGCCCTGGCTAAAACCGGCTGGGCTTCACGCCTAGACTGGGTTCCGCAGACAGACATTTACTGAAAGCCGCAAGCCAAGACCGCTTCCTCCAGTTTCACTGGGCCTGGCAATGTCAGGGTGAATTCATTTATCGGTCTGGACATTAATCATTATTGATTCGAATTACTAACCATATTGAGGTTGTGAAAATGAACGCCCACTACGACTCCCTCTATCTTTTCATCAACGGAGAGTGGATTGCTGCCAGTGAACGCGATACTGCCCCGGTCGTCAATCCCGCCACGCTGCGGGAACTGGGCCGCGTGCCGCTTGCAACGGCAGCTGACCTCGACCTGGCGTTGCGTACGGCAGAGCGCGCGTTCGACGTATGGCGCAATACGGTGCCGACGGAGCGCGCACGTATTCTTAAAGGCGGTGCGGACCTGATTCGCGAGCGCGCCGCTCACATTGCCGAACTGCTGACGCTTGAAGAGGGCAAGCCGCTTGCCGAAAGCCAAGACGAAGTGCTGCGTGCAGCCGAATACTTCGAATGGTTCGCGGAAGAAGCGCGTCGTATCGACGGTCGCGTTGTGCCGTCGAACCGTCCTCGCGTGCAGCAACTGGTTAAGAAGCAGGCCATCGGACCGGTCGCCGCCTTTACGCCGTGGAATTTCCCGGCTATCACGCCTGCCCGGAAGCTCTCGGCGGCGCTGGCCGCTGGCTGTAGCGTCATCATCAAGCCGGGCGAGGAAAGCCCCGCGACGGCGCTCGCCCTCGCCCGCGCACTCGACGACGCAGGCTTGCCCAAGGGCGTGCTGCAGGTGGTCTTCGGCGTTCCCGACGAGGTGTCGAAGACGCTGATTGCGTCGCCGATCATCCGCAAGGTGACGTTCACGGGCTCCGCTCCCATCGGCCGACTGCTTGCCGCGCGGGCCGCCGAAGGCGTGAAGCCGATTACGCT
This sequence comes from Pandoraea sp. B-6, assembly GCF_000282835.1. NCBI lineage: Bacteria > Pseudomonadati > Pseudomonadota > Betaproteobacteria > Burkholderiales > Burkholderiaceae > Pandoraea > Pandoraea sp. B-6. Next base: position 128,008 of record NZ_KB290516.1, read on the forward strand.
GGAACTTGGCGGTCACGGCCCCGTGCTCGTCTTCAAGGACGCAGACGTCGAACGGGCCGCCGTCGAAGGCGCGGCGAACCGCTTTCGCGGCACCGGCCAGGTCTGCATCTCGTCAACGCGCTTCCTGATTCAGCGCGAGGTCTACGAGGAGTTTGTTGGCCATTTCGTATCCGCTACCCAGGCGCTCAAGGTGGGCGACGGCATGCAGCCCGGCACGCAGGTTGGTCCGCTCGCTAATCCGCGCCAGATTGCCAAGATGGAAGAACTCGTCGCCGATGCCGTAGCGCGCGGCGCGAAAGTACTCGCCGGCGGCAAGCGCATCGCGGGCGATGGCTACTTCTTCGAACCGACCGTGCTTGCCGACGTACCGATGGACGCTCGCGTGATGCACGAGGAGCCGTTCGGTCCGATTGCGGTGCTGATGCGTTTCGACCAGCTGGAAGACGGCCTCGCCGAAGCGAACCGCCTGCCGTACGGCCTTTCGGCCTACGCGTTCACGAACAACGCACGCACCGCCCTCGACGTGGGCGACGGGCTGGAAGCCGGGATGATTGGCATTAACCAGTACCGCATCGTCTCCACTGAGCTTCCGTTCGGCGGGCTCAAGGAAAGCGGAATCGGCTCCGAAGGTGGCGCCGAAGGCATCGAGTTCTATCTCACCAACAAGTTCATCAGCCAAATCTGAGGAGCGCCACATCATGTCAAAAGCCAATTTCGACAGCCCGCGTGAAGCCGCGCGGGCATTCACGCCGAAGCTCGCCGCACTCGTCGATGACGTGCTGTTTCCGCAGGTCTGGGCCGACCCGGCGCTTTCGCCGCGAGACAGAAGCCTCGTGACCGTCGCCGCCCTGATTGTTGGCGGCCACCACGACGAGCTTCCCGCGCATCTGCGCCGTGCTGTGAGCAATGGCGTCACGCGGGAAGAACTCGCAGCAACCATTACCCACCTCGCGTTCTACGCAGGATTTCCGGCCGCTATCTCGGCTTCCGCCGCCGCGCAATCGACGCTTGGCGATGTACAGGCATAACAGGACACGCAATCATGAAAGCCATCACCTTCAACGAATTCGGCGATGCCGATGTGCTCAAACTCGCCGACGTTCCCGACCCGGAACTGCGCCCCGACGACCTTTTGGTCCGTGTACATGCAGCAGGCGTGAACCGCGCTGACGTCACGCATCGACGCGGCGGATACGGACGGCCGAACTTCGGCGACTCGACCATCATGGGGCTGGAAATCGCGGGCGAGGTGCTGGAGGTCGGCGCGTCGGTCGAAGGCTATAAGGTTGGCGACCGCGTGATGGGGGTGGTCGGTGGCGGCGCGTACGCTGAAATTGCTCGCATCGACTGGCGCATGGCGATGCCGATTCCTGAGCAGCTCGACTACGTGCACGCGGCTGCCATCCCTGAAGTATTCGTCACGGCGCATGAAGCGATGATGCATCTCGGACGGCTTCAGCAGGGCGATTCTGTGCTCATTCATGCGGCGGCGGGCGGCGTTGGTTCCGCCGCGATCCAGCTCGCATACGCGACCGGAGCGACTGTATTTGCGACCGCCGAGGCGACGAAGCTCGAACGTGTTGTTCAACTGGGCGCCGACCATGTCATCGACTACCGCACGCAGGATTTTGCAGCTGTCGTCGCCCAGAAGACTGGTGGGCGGGGCGTCGATGTTGTGATTGATTTCGTCGGGGAGCCATATTTCGCACGAAATATCGCTTCCCTCGCGCACGGGGGGCGTCTTGTGCAAGTTGGGATTCTGGGTGGCGGCGGCCAGGTGAGTGTCGACCTGGAGACTATTCTTTACCACCACATCCAGATTATCGGCACGGTCATGAAGTCACGCGCCCAGGCTGAAAAGCACGCGATGGTCCGGCGTTTCGGTGAACGTTGGCTCAGCCGCTTCTCTGGTGGCCACCGCCTTGAGCCCGTTGTCGACAGTACGTTTCCTCTGGCGCGCGCGGCCGACGCCCATCGCCGCATGGAATCGGCGGGGAATGTGGGGAAAATTATCCTGACGACGAGTTAAGCGGCGGCGACAGGCTGTCGGATACGCTCCGACCTGGATGGCTGAAACTGGTTGAGTTTCGGCCACCTATCGCTGCCGATTGAGTGTCCCATCCTGGCCGAAAGCCGCCACCAATTGGACCAAACCCCACTCGCCGGAGCCTTAGCCAAGCGGCGCGTCACACGGTGCGATTTCCTGCTTTTGCGCAGCACCCTCAGAATTTTTGCGGAGCATCACCCACAAAAGTCAGCAACCACTACCGGGAAAACCAAGGAAAAACTGGCGGAGGCGGTGAGATTCGAACTCACGGAAGGGTTACCCCTTCGCTGGTTTTCAAGACCAGTCCATTAAACCACTCTGGCACGCCTCCGAGGCGTTGCGCACGACCGGGTGTCGTGGCAGGGGAGGTCGTCTGGTGCGACGACTTGGGATGCGTGCGGTCCGGGAGAATCGGCGTCGGAACCCCGGCGCAGACCGGTACCGCACGGCAGCCGGCATTATACCCGCTCATCCCGCCGTGTGAAGCCTTCATTCCACCCAAATCGCCTCACACCCCGCCCAAACGCTCACGCTTCCCCCGTCCCCCTCTTGTTTTGTGCCCGTCCGGCATGCATCATGCTTGAAGACGTACGGTGAACGCCCCTCGCGTTACCGTGCGAGGCCTGACATGACCGGAGACACTCATGGATGCCGACACCTCCCGCGATTCCGCCCAAGAGACGTCAAATGACGCCAGCGGCGAGCGCGCGACCGACACGCCGACGGCCAACGCCTTCACCTGGCAGATTCCGATCCTGTTCAACATCGGTGTCGACGTTTGCGACAAGTGGGCCGATGGCACCAACCGGCTCGCCCTCATCCACGAAAGCGCCGACGGCTCGCACGTGCGACTCACGTTCGATGTCCTGAAACAACTCTCGAATCAGCTCGCCAACGAATGGCGCGCCCACGGCGTCAAGGCCGGCGACCGCGTCGGCATCTTCCTGCCGCAATCGCCCGCCACCCTCGTTGCCCACGTCGCCGCCTACAAGCTCGGCGCCATCGCCGTCCCGCTCTTCACCCTCTTTGGCCCCGAGGCGCTCGCCTATCGTCTGCAAAACTCCGGCGCCGCCGTGCTCGTGACCGACCTCGCGAGCGTCGCGAAGATCGACGACATTCGCGCCGAATTGCCAGACCTGCGCCTCGTATATGTCGTCCACGACGACCTCCCCGAAGCCCATCATCACGTCGCCGACGACCAGGACTGGGGCGTCGCCGAAGATGGCCTGCTCGCGCTCTGGCCCGCCATTGCATCGCGCGACACCCATTTCGAACCCGTCCAAACCCGCGCCGATGCCCCCGCGCTGATCATCTACACCTCCGGCACCACCGGCAAACCCAAAGGCGCACTGCATGCGCACCGGGTACTGCTCGGCCACTTGCCCGGCGTCGAGACGTCGCACAACGGCTTTCCGCAAGACGGCGACCTGATCTGGACCCCTGCCGACTGGGCCTGGATCGGCGGACTGCTGGACGTTCTGCTCCCCGCGCTGCATCACGGCGTGCCCGTGCTCTCGCGACGCTTCGAGAAGTTCGATCCGGTCGCCGCGTTCGATCTGATGGCCCGCCACGGCGTGCGCAATACCTTCCTGCCGCCCACCGCGCTCAAGATGCTGCGCACCGTCCCGTCGCCGCGCGAACACTGGCCGCTGCAACTTCGTTCCGTCGCCAGCGGTGGCGAGTCACTCGGCCCCGAACTGCTGGCCTGGGGGCGCGAGCACCTCGGTGTCGATATCAATGAGTTCTACGGGCAGACGGAGTGCAATATGGTCGTCTCGTCATGCGCGGCTGAATTTCCGGCGCTGCCCGGCGCTATCGGACGCGCTGTTCGCGGGCATGACGTGACCATCGTCGACGACGACGGCACCCCGCTGCCGGTGGGCGCCGTCGGCAACATCGCGATTGCAAGACCCAACCCGGTCATGTTCCTCGGCTACTGGCATAACCCGGAAGCCACGATGGACAAGTATCGCGGCGACTTCCTGCTCACGGGGGACTCGGGATTCGTCGATGCGCAGGGCTACATCACGTTCACCGGGCGCTCGGACGATGTGATCACCAGCGCCGGATACCGTATCGGCCCCGGGCCCATCGAAGACTGCTTGATCCGACATCCGTCGGTGCAGTTCGCCGCTGTCATCGGTGAGCCGGATGAACTCCGCACGGAGATCGTCAAGGCCTTCGTCGTGCTGCGCGAGGGGTATGAGCCGTCCGCCGCACTGGCCAAGGAAATTCAGGATTTCGTGAAGCACCGTCTGGCAGCCCACGAGTACCCGCGCAAGGTGGTGTTCCTGCCGGAATTGCCGATGACCGTCACCGGCAAGATCATCCGCAAGGCGCTGCGCGAGATGGGCACCGTGCTGGGGTAACGCAGCGGTGCCAGGCCGTCACTTCGCGTCGCGCTCGAGGAACATTCCCTGAAGGTCGTTCAGGAAGCGCTGCCCCAGCTCGGTTGGGGCGATGCGCAGCGGATCGTCGACGAGCAAGCCCTTCTCGACACCGGCCGCCAGCGCCTTGGCAAGCCGTGCCATCGGCAACCCGGTGCGATCGGCGAACAGCTCGCTCTTCACGCCTTCGGTCAGCCGCAAGGCGTTGAGCATGAACTCGAACGGCAAATCACGCACGTCGACCTCGTTTTCCTCCTGCACCGCGTTGCCAGCCGCAGCCGCGTCCATGAAGCGCTGCGGATGCTTGTGGCGGATCTGTCTCAGCACCCGGTGCGGGAACGAAATCTTGCTGTGCGCGCCCGCGCCAATGCCAAGATAGTCGCCAAACTCCCAGTAATTGAGGTTGTGCTTGGCGCGACGGTGTGGCTGTGCATAGGCCGACACCTCGTAATGACCATACCCGGCCAGCGCGGTGCGCTCGGCAATCCAGTCCTGCATGTCGGCGGCCGTGTCGTCGTCGGGCACCGTGGGCGGGTATTTGTGGAACTGTGTGTTCGGCTCCAGCGTGAGGTGATACAGCGACAAGTGCGGCGGCGCGAACGACAACGCCGTCTCCACATCCTGCTGGCACTGCGCCAACGTCTGGTTCGGCAACGCGAACATCAGATCGAGGTTGAAATTGTCGAAATTCGCCTGGGCAATCTCGATGGCATGACGCGCTTCGTCGCCATCGTGAATGCGCCCGAGCGCCTTCAGATGCTCGCTATTGAAGCTCTGAATGCCGATCGACAAACGATTGATGCCGCTTGCGCGGAAGCTGCGGAACTTGTCCGCCTCGAACGTGCCGGGGTTCGCTTCCATGGTGATTTCGGCGTCGGCGTCGAGCGGCAGCAGCGCGCGCAGATCCGAGAGCAGACGGTCCAGACCGGCAGCCGACAACAGGCTCGGCGTGCCGCCCCCGATGAACACTGTGTGCACGGGACGACCCCACACCAGCGGCAACGCCTGCTCCAGATCCTGACGCAATGCATCGAGATAAGCTTGCTCGGGGAACGCTTGCGCGCCCCCGTCGCCACGCCACTCATGCGAGTTGAAGTCGCAATACGGACACTTGCGCACGCACCACGGAAAGTGCACGTACAACGACATCGGCGGCAGCGCCGGCAGACTGATCTTGCCGGGTCGCAGGAAGTTCTGCACGGGCAACTCGGATTGACTCATGCCGTTCACGCCTCCCGGCCCAGCTTTTCCAACAACACGCGCAGCGCGCGCGCCCGATGGCTGTGCGCATTCTTCACAGCGGGATCGAGTTCGGCCGCCGTCTGATTCAACGCGCGGATGAGAAAGTGCGGATCGTAGCCGAAGCCATGCGCGCCGCGCGGCGTGTCGATAATTTCGCCATCCCAGCGGCCTTCGGCAATGATCGGCTGCGGATCTTCGGCGTGACGCACCAGCACGAGCGCGGCGAAGTAGTACGCGTCGCGATAACCGGGGGTGTCGGCGTGCGGCGCGAGTTGCTCGATCAAGTGGCGATTGTTCGCGGCATCCGATTTCTCGCGCCCGGCGCGTGCCGCGTAGCGCGCGGAATACACGCCCGGCGCGCCGCCGAGGATCGGCACGCACAGACCGGAGTCGTCCGCCAGCGCCGGCAGCCCCGTCGCGGCCGACGCATGACGCGCCTTCGCCAGCGCATTCTCGATGAAGGTCACATGAGGCTCGTCGGCTTCGGACACGCCGAGCATCCCCTGCGGTACCAGCTCGATGCCGAGCGGCGCGAACAATGACGCGAACTCGCGCAACTTGCCCGGGTTGTTCGACGCCAGCACGATCTTCTGCATGCCCATCCTCAGACTCCGAGCGCGCGCTTCTGGGCGTCGATCAACTGACGAATGCCGGCGTCCGCCAGATCGAGCAGCACGTTGCTTTGCGCACGGGTGAACGGCGCGCCTTCGGCCGTACCCTGAATTTCCACGAAGCCGCCCTCGCTCGTCATGATGACGTTCATGTCGGTGTCGCACGCGGAATCTTCGACGTAGTTCAGATCGAGCACCGGAGCGCCCTGATACAGCCCGACCGAGACGGCGGCGACGTGCGCGCGAATGGGCGACGTTTCGAGTTTGCCGTCGGCGAGGAGTTTCGAGACCGCGTCGTGGGCAGCGACGAAGGCGCCGGTGATCGAGGCGCAACGCGTGCCGCCGTCGGCCTGGATGACGTCGCAATCGATCTGGATGGTGCGCGGGCCGAAGGCCTCGAGGTCGAACACGGCGCGCAGCGAGCGGCCGATCAGGCGCTGGATCTCCTGTGTGCGTCCACTCTGCTTGCCGCGCGCGGCCTCACGATCGCCGCGGGTGTGCGTGGCGCGCGGCAACATGCCGTACTCGGCCGTGAGCCAACCCTGGCCGGAGTCGCGCAGGAAGCCCGGGACCTTCTCTTCCACGCTGGCGGTGCAGATGACCTTGGTATCGCCGCATTCGATCAGCACCGAACCTTCGGCGTAGCGGGTGTATTGGCGTGTGATGCGCACGGGGCGCAATGCGTCGTGCGCACGGCCGTCCGGGCGGGGAATTTGCGTCATGAGTGAGTGTCCTGCAAGGTGAATGGGTGCGGCAATACCCGAATGGTATCGCTAAACGCCGCAGGCTTGGCGGCGCGGCCCGGCAGCGCGGGCCGATTCGGGAGCACAGTGCTGGAAAGTGCGATAATCGCGTTTCATCCATGCATGCGAATCCGGTTGCTGCATTGCCTCGCGACAATACTGCCGCGCGGCTGTGGTTCCGGTCACCCCGATGAAAGACAATAATATTTTCAGTATGACCGGCTACGCCAGCGTCACGCGCGACATTGCGCATGCCGATGGTGCCGCAGGCGCGAGCGTGTCGGTCGAATTACGTACGGTCAACTCGCGTTTCCTCGATCTGGCATTCCGTATGCCCGAAGAAGCGCGTGCCTGCGAACCGGTACTGCGCGAAGCGCTCACCGGCAAGCTCTCGCGCGGCAAAGTCGACATCCGTATCAACGTGCAGCGCCCCGAGAACGGCACGAACGGTGCCCTCAATCTCGATGCCGTCAAACAGCTCGCCGATCTTGAACGGCAAGTGCTCACGTGCTTCCCGGATGCCGAGCGCATGCGCACCGGTGAGATCCTGCGCTGGCCGGGCGTGCTCGGCGAAGAGTCGGTCACGGCCGACGCGCTGCGCGATGCTGTGATCGACGCCGGACGTGCCGCCATTGGCGACCTCGTCGACGTGCGCAAGCGCGAAGGCGCTCAGCTCAAGGCAAGCCTCATCGAGCGCATCGAGTTCATGGAGAAGATCCTCGTGGGCCTGCAGCCGATGGTGCCGGAGCTGATCGCACGTCATCAACAGAAGATCGTCGATCGTCTTCTGGAAGCGCTGGGTCTTGTGGTGCCGGAAGGTTCCGCCGCGCCGAGCAAGGACGAAATCGCCGAGCGCATTCGTCAGGAAGTCACGATTTACGGTGTGCGCATCGACGTCGCGGAAGAACTTACCCGACTCGACGCCCACCTGAAGGAAACCCGCCATATCCTCGACAAGGGGGGCTTGGTAGGCAAACGGCTGGACTTCATGATGCAGGAGCTCAATCGCGAAGCGAACACGCTCGGCTCAAAGGCCGCCTCGAAGGAACTCGCCGATGCCTCGATGGCGCTCAAGCTATACATCGAGCAGATGCGCGAGCAAGTGCAGAACCTGGAGTAAGCCGCATGTCCGCGTCATCGCCAATCCCGCAAGCTACCCTGCACGCCGAGTATCCCGGCAATCTGTTCATGGTGGTCGCCCCCTCCGGGGCGGGCAAGTCCACGCTCGTCAACGCGCTGCTCGCGCAGGATGCCGACATTTGCCTGTCGATCTCCAGCACCACGCGCGCGCCGCGTCCGAACGAGGAAGAGGGCGTGCATTACCACTTCATTTCGGTCGAGCAGTTCCTGGCAAGCCGGAAGGCCGGCGAGTTCCTGGAAAGCGCCGAAGTGCACGGCAACTATTACGGCACGTCGCGCGTATGGATCGAGGACCAGATGCGTGAAGGTCGTGACGTGTTGCTGGAAATCGACTGGCAAGGCGCACAGCAGGTGCGCAAGCGCTTTTCGAACGCGGTCGGAATCTTCATCCTGCCACCGTCCATCGCGGCGCTCGAGGAGCGCCTGAAGAAGCGTGGGACGGACGAGCCCAATGTCATTGCGCGTCGTCTGTTGGCGGCCGGCGGCGAAATCGCCCACGCGCCCGAAGCGGATTTCATCATCATCAACGACGAATTCCAGCGCGCGCTCGATCAACTGCAATCGGTGTTCACCGCCGTGCGTCTGCGCTTCGCGTCGCAGTATGCGCGGCACCGAACCTTGTTCACCGACCTGGACATTCACGCACCGAACGATCCCTCGTAACACCCTCGCATTCGCCGACCGCGCTGGCGTTTTTCGCGAGCGTGCCGCGGCTGCGATAGAATACGCCTCATATCAAGAAGGAAACTCCTTATGGCCCGAATTACCGTTGAAGATTGCCTGAAACGTATCCCCAATCGCTTTGAGCTGGCGCTCGCCGCGACGTACCGCGCGCGCCAGTTGGCGCAAGGTCACACGCCGAAGCTCGAGAACAACAAAGACAAGCCGACCGTTGTCGCGCTGCGCGAAATCGCGGCGGGTCAGGTGGGTGTCGAGATGCTCAAGAAAGTGCCGCTCTGATCGGGAGACAGCACTGATGCGATGTGACGTTCCGGGCCGCTCGACGATGCAGGTACACGTATGAGTCATGCAAAATCACCGGCCGCGTCCATCGCTGCGGATGAACCCAAAGCGGGGGAGCCGAAGCCCGAGCGTAAAAAGAAAAAGGGCGAAAGCGCCACGCGGCAGTACATTGACGCGCTGCTCGAGCAGTCGTATCGGCACCTCTTCGGTCCGACGGCGACGCCAGAGCAGCCGCGCAAGCATGAGGTCGTCTCGATCGCCCGTCTGAAGGGCATGCTTGGGGAGTACCTCAAGGAGAGCGACCTCGCGCAAATCAAGGAAGCTTTCCAGTTCAGCGACGAAGCCCACCTGGGCCAGTATCGCCAGAGCGGACAACCCTACATTACCCATCCCGTCGCCGTTGCCGAGATCTGTGCCGAGTGGAAGCTCGACGCGCAGTCGATCATGGCCGCCTTGTTGCACGACGTGATGGAAGACCAGGGCGTGACCAAGGCCGAACTCGCCGAGCGATTCGGCCCGAAGGTCGCGGAACTGGTCGATGGTCTGTCGAAACTCGACAAGATGGAGTTCAGCAGCCGCGAAGAGGCGCAAGCCGAGAGTTTCCGCAAGATGCTGCTGGCGATGGCGCGCGACGTTCGTGTCATTCTCGTCAAGCTTGCGGACCGGCTGCACAACATGCGCACGCTGGGCGTCACGTCGACGGAGAAGCAGCGCCGTGTGGCGCGCGAGACGCTCGATATCTACGCGCCCATCGCGCACCGCCTGGGCCTGAACAATACTTACCGCGAGCTGCAGGATCTGAGCTTCGCGAATTACCATCCGCGTCGCTACGCCGTGCTCGACAAGGCCGTGAAGGCCGCGCGCGGCAACCGGCGCGAAGTGGTCGGCAAGATTCTCGACGCCGTCGAGAAGGCGCTCACGGAAGGTGAGGTAAGTGCCGACGTTTTCGGTCGCGAGAAGACGCTATTCAGCATCTACAACAAGATGCAGGAGAAGCAATTGTCGTTCTCGCAGGTGCTCGACGTGTACGGCTTCCGTGTCGTCGTCGAGTCCAATGCGCAGTGCTACCTCGCGCTCGGCGTATTGCACGCGCTCTACAAGCCGGTGCCGGGCAAGTTCAAGGACTACATTGCGATCCCGAAGGTCAACGGCTATCAGTCGCTGCATACGACGCTCGTCGGCCCCTTCGGCACCCCGATCGAATTTCAGATTCGTACGCGCCGCATGCATGAAATTGCGGAAGCGGGCGTAGCCGCTCACTGGCTATACAAGAATGGCGGCGCGGATATGAACGATGTGCAGAAGCACGCGCATCGTTGGCTGCAATCGCTGCTCGACATCCAGAGCGAGACCGGCGATTCGACCGAATTCCTCGAACACGTCAAGATCGACCTGTTCCCCGACGCCGTCTACGTCTTCACGCCGAAGGCGCGCATCATGGCGCTGCCGCGCGGTGCCACGGCGCTCGACTTCGCGTATTCGGTCCACAGCGACCTGGGCAATCAGTGTGTCGCCGTCAAGATCAACAACGAACTGCTGCCGCTGCGCACCGAACTGAAGAACGGCGACATCGTGGAAGTCATCACGGCACCGTATTCGAAGCCGAACCCCGTCTGGCTTGGGTTCGTGCGCACCGGCAAGGCGCGCTCGGCGATTCGCCATTACCTCAAGACGATGCGCTTCGCCGAGTCGGTGCAACTGGGCGAACGGCTGGTGGAGCAAGCGCTCAAGGGCTACGGCCTGACAATGAGCGAAATTTCGCCGGAGACCTGGGACAAGCTCGCGCAGTGGACGGGCAACAAGGATCAAGAGGATATCTTCGCGGACATTGGTCTGGGCCGTCGGGTCGCGGCGGTCATGGCCAAGCGCCTCGCGGTGCTCTCGTCGGGCAAGGAAAGCGAGAACGACACCGACAGCCCGGACGATCCGGACTCCCCGCGTAACGGCGACGAGACGGTCGGGCCGCCGGTGCTCATTACCGGCACGGAAGGCATGTCGGTGCAGTTCTCGGCGTGCTGCCGCCCGATTCCCGGCGACGCGATCATGGGGTATATCGGCATCGGGCTGGGTATGGCGATCCACACGACCGATTGCCCGGTCGCGCGTCGCATTCACCGCAAGGACCGAACCCGCTGGATCGATGTGGCGTGGTCCCCGCAGCCGGGGCGGCTGTTCGACGTGGGCATCAAGGTGCTCGTGCGTCACAATCGCGGCGTGTTTTCGCGAGTGGCGGCCGACATTACCGCCTCGGACGCGAACATCGTGCACATTGGCATGGATGAAGTGGTGCCGGACGAATCGGCAACGCTGCGCTTCCTCATTCAGGTGAGCGACCGCGTGCATCTGGCCAACGTCATGCGCCGCATCCGCGTGAATCCGGATGTGATGCGCGTGGCGCGCGAGCGACCGAGCGAGCGCCATCAGGAAGAGCTGCACGCCAATCACGCCATGCGCATCACGCGCGAACGCGGCGACTACTGACGCCCGGGCCGGTGCCCCCGTCGAACGGGCGCGCGCCGGCACACACCGCCTGGATGGCCTGATTCGCTAGCCGTCCGACGGCGGGTAGTGCACGTCCAGGATCTCGATCTGTTCGAGCCCGGCCGGCGTGCGCAGCGGCACGGTGTCGCCCACTTTCGCTTTGGTGATCGCGCGGGCCATCGGCGAAATCCAGCTCACATATCCCCGGTCGAGATCGACTTCGTCGATGCCGACGATCCTGATCGTGTGCTCGTCGCCCTTGCCGTCGGCATAGGTCACTTGGGCCCCGAAAAACACCTGATCGACGTTCTCCTGACGCCGCGTATCGACCACCTCGGCGTTATCGAGGCGCCGCGTAAGAAAGCGGATACGCCGATCGATCTCGCGCAAGCGCCGCTTGCCGTAGATGTAATCGCCGTTCTCCGAGCGGTCGCCGTTGGACGCCGCCCACGACACGATCTTCACCACCTCGGGGCGTTGATTGTCGATGAGGTCGAGCAATTCGTTCTTCAGACGTTGATAGCCCGTCGGCGTGATGTAGTTCTTGGTGCCCGCGGGAATGTCCGGGGTGCCGGCGTCGAGATCGTCATCGTCGTCGCCACTGTCTTCCTTGACAAAGGCTTTGTTCATAAGTCGATGCACGCGCTGCGCGCGTGTGGGGAGCGTTTCGGGATCCCTGCATTATAGGAGCGATGCGCATCGTCCATGGGCGCAGGCGCGAAAAGCCGCTCGGCAATCATGCACAGGTGTCATGGAGCGGGCCGGCAATGTCCTCTACAATCGGTTCACATTCGCCCCATTGCCCATCCGAACGCAGGAGAGCTGCACCATGACCGATTCCACCAGCCCCTTCCTCGCCGTGCTCAAGCCGCACCTGAGCGACATCGGCGCCTTTACCGTGCAGCGCAGTCTGCCCAGTCTGCCGTTCAAGACGGTCGGGCCGTTCATTTTCTTCGACCACATGGGGCCGGCCACGCTGTCGCCGGGCCAGGGCATGGACGTTCGTCCGCACCCGCACATTGGGCTGGCGACGGTCACGTATCTGTTCGACGGCGAGATCTGGCATCGCGACAGTCTTGGCAGCGATCAGCGCATCACCCCGGGCGCGGTGAACTGGATGACGGCGGGGCGCGGCATCGTTCATTCCGAACGCACGCCGCACGATGTGCGCGAGCGCGGCGGCGACGTTCACGGGATTCAG